>JAJYGR010000207.1 GCA_021790655.1 Acidobacteriota bacterium
CAACACCAGGCGAATATTCTCTGGATTCTTCACTGCGCTGCGCTTCGCTCAGAATGACACTGCTCTCATTCTCTCTAAATCAGCGGGGGTAGATGATTCAGCTCGTACTCTACCCCACCGCAGCCGGATGCATTGCCTGTTCCGCCGCTGCACGTAGCGACTCCGCATAGGGCGCGCGCAGAACGCCAAGCTCTGTGATGATGGCAGTCACGTATTTTGCCGGTGTCACATCGAAGGCGGGATTGCAAATCTCCGCGTTCGACGGCGTGATCTGTTTGCCATTGAAGTGCGTCACCTCTTTGATTGCGCGTTCTTCGATTGGAATTTGCTCGCCGGTTGCCGTCGCCATGTCGATGGTGGACCAGGGCGCGGCCACATAAAACGGGATGCCATGTTCTTTAGCGAGGACAGCGACGCCGTAGGTGCCGATTTTATTGGCGACGTCGCCGTTGGCGGCGATGCGGTCCGCGCCGACGATGACAGCTTGAATCTTTCCTGCGCGCATCTGGCTGGCCGCCATGTTGTCGCAGAGCACGGTCGTTGGAATATTGTCGTGCAGCAGCTCCCACGCCGTAAGTCGTGCTCCCTGCAGAAAGGGTCGCGTTTCATCGGCGTAGACGTGGAGCTTATGGCCGCGCTCCACGGCTGCGCGAATGACACCCAGCGCGGTGCCATAGCCGCAGGTCGCCAGCGCTCCGGCATTGCAATGCGTCAGCACTCCGCCGGAGGCAGGCAGCAAGGCCGCGCCATGCGCTCCCATGGCGCGGCAGGCGGCAATGTCTTCGTCGTACATGCGGCGGGCTTCGGCGACGGCCTCTCGCTGAATCTGCGCCACCGTGGCATCGGGATCATTGGAGAGAGTGCGAACCAGGTGGCGAATGCGCTCTATTCCCCAGAAAAGATTGACGGCAGTTGGCCGGGTTGCGGAGAGAGTTTCACAGATAATATGCAACTCATGGTGCAACTGCTCGGTATCGTTAGCCGGAGAACGGAGCACGCCGAGCGCCACGCCCATGGCCGCGCTCACGCCAATCGCCGGCGCGCCGCGCACGATCATGGTGCGAATCACTTCGGCGACCGCGCGGTAGTCTTTGGCTAAAACGTACTTCTCTTCGAGCGGCAGCTTGGTCTGGTCCAGAAAGCGCACGCCGTCATCGGTCCACTCAAGAGTAGGAATCATACTGGCCTTATTTTATTGCACGCGAGAAGTGTCCGTTAGATGCATGGTTGCAATATGCGCAGCCCGCACATCCGCAGCGGTGAAGAGAGGTAAAAAAGGTGCGTCCTGCGCAGCGGTCTGGACAGCAGCGCGACCATTTTGCTCCTGCCTGTCAACCAGACACAGCACGCCGACAACCTGCATCTTCGCATCTCGCGCAGCTTCCATCGCCTGGATCGTGGAAGCTCCCGTGGTGCAGACATCATCGACAATGACGACGCGCGCGCCGGGTTCACAGAAGCCTTCCACGCGGCGACCTGTACCGTGTGTCTTCTCCGCTTTGCGGACCAGAAAGCCATGGATGAGGGATGCGTCCGGATCTTCTAGATGATCCCATGCGCTGGCAGAGGCGATGTTCGAAACCAGCGGATCGGCACCCATGGTGAGTCCGCCGACGGCCTGCGGCTGCATGTTGTGCTGGCGGATCATATCGTAGAGCACCAGTCCGGCTAGCCGACCACCTTCGGCGTGCAGGGTGGTGGTGCGGCAGTCGATGTAGTAGTCGCTGCGCGCGCCGGAAGACAGGGTGAAATCTCCCAGGCGGAAGGACAGCGTGGCGATGAGATGCAGCAGGGCAGAGCGGTGGCCTTGAGATTTCGTCGGAGTCGTCATAGTTCTCTATGCATTGTATGGAATGTTCGACGCATTGATCCTATCCTTCGCAACTGCGCGAAGGATGGGGCACCCGGCTCATTCAATCCTTCAAGCGGTCGAGATGCATGAAGCCGCCACTGGCATAAAAGATTACTGCAAATATCGACAGGTTGTAGCAGGCGTGGACCAGGGCCGATGCGGCAACCGAGCCGGTGCGATCGCGTACCGCGCACAGCGCAAGACTGACCAGGAAGACCATCGCCAGGGGTCCCCAGGCATGGGCCACCTGTTCGGCGTGGAGGAACGCGAAGGGCAGGCTGGTCAGAATGGCGGCAAGAATGCGGCCAGTCCAATGTCGCAGCGCGGGATATAGAAATCCGCGAAAGGCGATTTCCTCCGCAACGGGCGCGATGAAGACACCGAATAGAGCAACCATCCACGCGTCGAAGGCATTGTGGAAAAAAGCATCCACTGGCATTTCTTTCGGAACGGGCAGATAGTTCGAAGCCAGTTGAATGGTAAATCCAAGGCCAATACCTACGGCGGGCAGCCACATCCAGTGGTGTCGCACCGCGTCGAAGTTCCAATGGATGCCTTCCAGAAAACTGCATGACCAGGCGCGGCGAAAGAGCGCGGCTGCGGCCACAAGCACCGCGCCATAGGAGACGACCATCATAGGGATGGTGAACCGCGTCTCGTACGCCAGCTTTTTCAGGCTGATCCTGCCAAAGATATGCCAGTGCAGCGCCACAGCCGCGCCGATCCCCTGAATGGCCATCACCAGAAGGGCCGCCAGCGTGAAGAAGGCCATCATTTCCAGCAGCGTGGGCGTCTCTTTTGCCGCAGGCTCTGGTGCCCTGGAGGGTCCGACGGGTGCGGGCGGTAGCGTTTGCGGCGCTGGGTATGCGTTCCAAATCATTCGGCAGTGTCCTGAAGGTGGTGTTCGATTATCTTATTTCTTTGCCGTATTTATTTTTATCTTTTTACGCGCAGCAGCGCGACCATTCTTTATTGCGGACGTGGAAAAGCTTTTGTCCTGCGGTTGCGGCAAATCTCCAGCCGGGAAGTATCGTGCCAGAAACTTGCCTGTATGCGAGGCGGGATTCGCGGCGATCTGCGCTGGCGTGCCTTCCGCGACCATTTCGCCGCCGTGTACGCCGCCTTCAGGTCCCAGGTCGAGGATCCAGTCCGCGCTGCGGATCACGTCCAGATTGTGCTCGATAATAATCATCGTGTTGCCGAGTTGCGTCAGTCGATGCAGAACTTCCATCAGCTTGCGCACATCGTCAAAGTGCAGGCCAGTGGTGGGTTCATCGAGGAGATACAGTGTGCGCCCTGTCTGCCGCTTGGAAAGTTCACGCGCCAGTTTCATGCGCTGCGCTTCTCCACCGGAAAGCGTCGTTGCCGATTGGCCAAGATGCACATAACCGAGGCCGACATCGTTCAGTGTGGCCAGCTTCTGTCGCACCACGGGAATATCTTCCAGCACGGCCAGCGCATCGGCGATGGGAAGTTCCAGAATGTCGGCGATGGAATGGCCCTTGAAGCGGACGGCCAATGTTTCCTGGTTGTAGCGGCGTCCATTGCACACTTCGCAGTTGACGTAGACATCGGGCAGAAAATTCATCTCGATGCGGCGCTGACCGTCGCCCTGACAGGTTTCGCACCTACCACCCGGCACATTGAAGGAGAAGCGGCCTGCCTTGTAGCCGCGCTCGCGCGCATCCGGCAGCATGGCAAACAAATCACGGATCGCAGTGAAGACGCCAGTATACGTCGCGGGGTTGGAGCGCGGCGTGCGTCCAATGGGCGACTGGTCGATCTGAATGACTTTGTCGATCAGTTCAGCGCCAAGCAGGCGGTCGTGCTCGGCAGGCTCTTCACGAGAGCCATAAAGGTTCTGTGCCAGCGCCCGATAGAGAATGTCGTTGATCAGCGTGCTCTTGCCGGAGCCGGAGACGCCAGTGACCACGGTAAGCAGGCCGAGCGGGAAGCGCGTCGTCAGGTCTTTGAGATTGTGTCCGCGCGCGCCTTCGACCGTAAGCCAGTGTTCACCGGGCAGTCGGGGTTCGCTGCGCGACACGGTTTCCAGCGTTCCGTTGAGATATTGGCCGGTCAGCGAGTCTGGAGTGTCCATGATCTGCTGTGGCGTTCCTTGCGCAACGAGAAAGCCTCCTAATCGTCCAGCGCCCGGGCCAAGATCGACGACATAGTCGGCGCGCCGAATGGTGTCTTCATCATGCTCGACGACCAGGACGGTGTTGCCGAGGTCGCGCAGCGCGGTCAGCGCTTCGATGAGCCGTTCGTTGTCGCGTTGATGCAAGCCGATGGAGGGTTCGTCGAGTACATAGAGGACCCCGCGCAGCCGCGAGCCGATCTGCGTGGCTAGGCGAATACGTTGGCCTTCCCCTCCAGACAGCGTGGCCGCGCTGCGGTCGAGCGAGAGGTAGCCGAGGCCCACGGCATTCAGAAATTCCAGCCGCTCGACGATCTCGCGTTGAAGCCGGTCTGTAATGAGTTGCTCACGCTGGCTGAAACGGAATCCGCGGACGGTTGTGAGAGCATTTGTCAACGACAACGCGGTGAAGTCCGCGATGGACAGGCCATTCGCGGTGACCGCCAGCGACTCCGGACGAAGGCGCTTTCCGTGGCATTGAGTACAGACAGTCGCGGACATATAGCCCATCAGCCATTCGCGATAGCTGTCGGAGCGCACTTCTTCGAGCGATTGGCGCAGCCACTTTAACACGCCATGAAAGCCGGTGCGTGGGCCTTCCCCGCGTTCGGGGCCAAACAGCAATAATTTCTGATGGTTCTCCGGAAGTTGCTCGAAGGGTCGGCGCAGGTCGATCTTGTAACGGTCCGCGGCCAGATGAATCAGCCTGGACAAATACTGCGAGCTGCCGCCCGGGCCCAGGCCGCCTTCCAACAGCGGCTTCGACCAGTCGATGATAATTTTTGCCGGATCGAAATCGTAAATGCTGCCAAGGCCGTTGCAGTGCGGGCAGGCCCCATAAGAACTGTTGAAGGAAAAGCTGCGCGGTTCCAGTTTGGGGACGTTGATGCCGCAGTCCGGGCAGGCCATCGAGGAGGAATACAGTTGCTCTTCCGTCTTGCCAGTCTGCGTGGCGGGAAGTGCCACCAATACCAACCCATTCGTCATCAGCAGCGCTTTGGTGACGGCGGCTTCCAACCTCTTTTCCACGCCGGGCTTCACGGCGATGCGATCCACGATGGCCTCAATCGTGTGATTTTTTCTTTTTTCCAGAACGATGTCTTCGGCCAGATCGCGCACCTCGCCGTCGATGCGGGCGCGAAAACCCTGCTGCTCCAGTTTTTCCATCTCGTCGCGAAACTCTCCCTTGCGTCCGCGCACAATCGGCGCGTAGATGACGACGCGTTCTCCGGGAGCCAGACCCATCACGCGGTCTACGATCTGGTCCGCGGATTGGCGCGAGATGGGACGTCCGCAGTTGGGGCAGTGCGGCACCCCGATGGAGGCGTAGAGCAGGCGCAGGTAATCGTAGATTTCCGTGATAGTGCCGACGGTGGAGCGAGGACTGCGGCTGGTGGTCTTCTGCTCGATGGAGATGGCCGGGCTCAGCCCCTCGATGGAGTCCACGTCGGGCCGCTCCATCTGGTCGAGAAACTGGCGGGCGTAGGCGGAGAGTGTCTCGACGTACCGCCGCTGTCCTTCGGCATAGATGGTGTCGAAGGCCAGCGACGATTTGCCGGAGCCGGAAAGTCCCGTGATGACCGTGAGAGAATTGCGCGGAATCTCCACCGTCACATTCTTCAGGTTATGCTGGCGCGCTCCGCGCACGATAAGCCATGGGATCGACATCGTTTCAGTTCAGAATTTTTCGCGCGGTCTTTCTGCCGCAGGTTGCGCAACTGTTCGTAAGTGGGAACCAGGTCTCTAGGAGGAACCTTTTCCGACAATAGAATCGCGGACAAAGCACTAGTTTATCGCGTCACAATCCGGTTGAATGAATACGAAGTCCTTTGATTGCGATGAACAGAACGAAATACTCATCCTGCGGATGAATCTGCCGATCTTCTTGATGTGTCGATGAGTTATTAGGTCTGCCAGAGGAATACACACATGATGTTGTTGATGATATCGACCGCTCTCGCCTCGCTCGCCATGGGTATCACGATTGCCTATGCGCTTTGCTCCATGCTGTTCGCGCTGTTTCGAATACATGCGCGAGCGCAGAAAACCGCGCCGCTGCGCATCCAGCCCCATCCAACGAACTAGCAGATCGGTTGTTGAACTCTCCTCACTGCGGATGTGCCTTCCGTAACTCATCGAAAATTTCCTGCGGCGTTTTTACACGTGCTGGGTCAGCCCCACTCGAGGTCTCGGCTGTTTGCGGAGCGCTCATGCTGGCTCCGCCTGCGCTGGCGACCGGCGGCGCAGGTACGCCATCCGAAGTCGCGGGAGCAGCAGGACTGCCACCAGCACCATTGCCTGGAGTTAGCTGGAGAGTGGCTGGCACGTGATTTGCGCCTCCGCCGATAATCACATAGTTGTACCCAGTACCGTCGAGCAGGGCCGCCAGGGTGCCGGTCACAGCATCGGGACCATACTGTCCGTAGATGCGTTCATCATGGTCGAGACCCTGAACGGCCATGCCGGTCTGCTGGGAAACCTGATTGAGGATCTGCATCAGGCTGGCGTTATTTGCATCGATGCTCAAGCGACCTTGTGCAAAAATGACTTTTGCGGGCTGGGCTTGCTGTTCGGCTGGCGGCACGGGTCGTGGTGGCGCGGGTGGGACGATCGCTTTCGCGGTTTTTTTTACGTGCGCGTGGGCTTTGCGGCGATGCGCAGGTTTGTGCAGCGGCTTACTTCCAGCCACCGAGGACTGTTTGGTTGACGTGGTAGCAGCTTTGCCGGAACTTTGAGAAGTCTGTCCCCACGACGTTGTTGCGAACACGAGCGGTAATAGGATTGACCCGCTGAGAAGCAGCAGCCAACGCGAAATTTGAGAATGCTTTTGCAAACAAGTCTTGCTGTGGGAAATGCTGCGGCCTGACTCGAAGCCATCCAGTATCCGGCACACGTGATTCCGCCCTGGGGCCAGCAGTTTTAATATTCCCGTTTCGCGATGAGGTTCAAAAGCCATTCCTGTACTAGACTAGCAATGTTTGCCGGAGTCGGCACGGAGGTTCCCGGTTTGTGGCGCAATAATCTGTCCCACCAGCTTTCGTGGTCCCCGAGATTTGCCATTGCACTGGTTTTCCTCCTTTTCTTCCATCCAGCCAGCGCACAGACCTGTACGACACAGGCAGACATGGATTCCGCGACCCGCGACAGCCTGGAAAGCACGGCCATAACGATGGCGCAGCGTATCGCTGCGCAAGGGCAGTTGGCGGGCGCATCCACGCTCCAGTCCAGTATTGCGCCCCAGGTGGCGGCTGAGTCAGCCGGAATCCTGAACAGCATTTCCAGCGCCGCTCCACTGGTCAAGGGAGCAAGCTTCATTGTTCAGAATTTATATGTGCTGGATGCGACAGACAGCCCGGCCAACGTGCCCTCCACACAGTTTTTCTGTGGGTCGATGAATCAACCGCCGCATGTGATCTTTACTTTGGGACAATTGCCGCAGGCAAGGTATGCAGTTGCCATGGTCCATGCCATGAGTGTTCCGCATCCGCAACAGATGACGATGATTTTTGCGCAGGCCCCCAGCGTTCCACCGCAGAGCGCGCAATCGAAAACCGCCCCCCAGCAAGATGCATGGAAGCTGGCTGGATTTGCTTACAAACCACTGACCATGGCAGGCCATGACGGCGTATGGTATTGGAAACGAGCGCGCGCCTACGCGCAGCAGAAACAGAATTGGAATGCGTACTTTTACTACCAGACTGCGCGCAATTTGGTCTCGCCGGTCGATTTTCTTTCCAGCAGCAATTTGAACAAACTGGTGCGGGAGCAGAATGCGGTAATGCCGATGGGTCTGCCGGGAGCGCAGCCCATGGTCCTTGCAAACGGAACGCAAAGTTTTGCTGTTACCGATCTCCATACGGATAGTTTTCAGGGTGGATTGGATCTGGTCATTCACTACCAGGCGAAAAGCTTGCAGGATCTGGTGGCAACCCGCCAGCATAATATCGCAGTCATGCATCTCATGTTGCAAGCCCATCCGGAACTGCGGCAGGCATTTCATGGCCTTTGGGTATATGCTGTTGCACCAGGGCAGGATCCATTTGGAATCGAGTTGCCGATGAATCAGATTCCATAGAGCGTTCCCATGGGAAGCCATTTTGCGTGATATGGTCACGGATGGCGCAGTACGCGTAGTTCGGACTGCTTCCATATTTTGTATCGGGCAAGCCGAAGGAAGATATACGAATGAGTTCGACCGAAAAACCGCTCTCTCAAGTCATCCGTCAGCGCCGCGCGACGCCCAGTTTCGATGGCGCTGCAATTCCAGATGAAGATTTGAAGAAGATTCTCGAGGCGGGACTCAGCGCTCCCAGCGGCTACAACATGCAGCCCTGGCGGTTTATCGTGGTCCGCAATCCCGAACAGAAAAAACGCCTGCGAGGCGCAAGTTTCAATCAGGCCAAGGTGGAAGAAGCATCTGTGATGGTCGTTGCGTGTGGGGACGCCGATGGCTGG
>JAJYGR010000190.1 GCA_021790655.1 Acidobacteriota bacterium
CAACCATTTCCGCTTGCCGAAAGAATTTTTTCTGGTGGGATTCGATCGGACCACTCCATCGCAAATCTCTTTGATCGATGCGCTCCATGCGCGCGGTTGCTCAGTGCAATTTGTCGATCTGGGGCCGCCCGGTGCAACCTCCGCTGATCGCGCAATTGTGTACGCCAGCACGTTGGAAGAAGAGATTGCTTGTGCAGCCCACTGGATTCGCCGAGAGCTGACGGCCAATCCTATGCAGCGGATTGGTGTCATCGTTCCGGGACTGGCCGAGATGCGGGACCGGATCGACGCAATTTTCCGGCGGATACTTGCGCCATCTTCCATGCTCCTTCCTGCTCCACGCGTAGTGCTACCTTACGAGTTTTCTCTGGGCGCCGCCATGCATCTTTTGCAGCCGGTGCGAACGGCGCTGACGCTGCTGCAATGGATTGTAGAAGCAATTCCACCAGAAGAAATCTCCTGGCTCCTGGTACACGGGTGCTTCAGTTCCGGACCGCAAGATGCCCGCGCGATCTTAGATCGCAGGTTTCGCGAGCGAGATTTTCAACTGGGTGGACCCATCTCGTTCAATACATTTCGCAAGTGGATGTCGCAATCGAACAGCCGTCAAGGATCTGCTTCGATGGGGCGAACTGTCGATCGCCTCTTCGCTGCGATGCAAGGAAATGGACTGTCGAGACAGCGTTCCTTCGCAGAATGGCGTGAGGTAATCGAGGAATTGCTGGCTACTACCGACTGGCACTTGCTGGCCGCAACCGAAAGCGCGGATTACCAATTACTGCGCCGCTGGAACGTATTGCTAAACGATGTTTCCGCTCTGAACGCAGTGGCAGGCCCGGTTGGATTTTCCACAGTCGTCGAAACACTGCGCCGCATGGCGTCACACACACTTTTCGCTCTTGAAACCAGAGACGCGCCGGTGCAGGTCCTGGGGACCTCCGAGTCCGCCGGAATATTGTTCGACTCGGTCTGGTGGCTCAACGCGCATGCGAGTCTATGGCCACAACGCGGAAAGGCACAGCCATTTATCTCCTGGAACCTGCAACGCGAAGCCCTCATGCCGTATGCCGATCCCGTGGAGGACCATGCCTTCGCGCAGCGGGTGACGAAGAGGATTCTAGCGTCAGGCAAAACCATCGTCTGTAGTTATGCTTTGCAGGAAAGCGACCCAGACGCAGCGAGTTCCCACGTCCCCGAACGCGAAATACTTTTATCGCCTCTTATCCGGGAGATACTGCCGGCAATTCCCGCCGTCTCTGCCGAGGAATTTCTGCCGCGCGATGTCCGCGCGCAGACAAGCCATGCAACCTCTCAATTTGAACCCTTATTTCAAGAACCTGCTGTTCCGCTGCATGCGGACAAGGTGCGCGGCGGTGTTGACTTTCTGAAATTTCAGGCAGCCTGCCCATTTCGCGCCTTCGCAGAATTACGCTTGGGAACCAGACCTCTGGCAGCACCTGACTCTGGATTGTCTCCAGCGGCACAAGGAACGCTGCTGCATAAGGTATTGCAAAAATTCTGGACAGAGGTACAGTCACAAAAGAAATTACTCGAAACAACGACCGAAGAACATCGCCAGATATTGCGCAGAAACATTCGCACCGCAATGGCTGCGTTTTTTGAAAACGCGATCGAACCCTGGCAGCAGGCGCTACTTTCCATTGAAGCCGACCGCATTGAAGATCGCCTCATCGCATGGATGGAAGTAGAAAAGCAGCGACCTGATTTTACAGTCATGCAAGCCGAACAATCGTTGGACCATCCTCGCTTGGCCGGTATCGAACTCCAGTGCCGCATCGACAGAATCGATGCGGTGGAACAGGGTATTGTATTGCTGGATTACAAAACCGGCGCGGTCTCTCGAAAGGACTGTGAAGGCGACCGTCCCGATCAGCCTCAACTCCCCGCATACGCAGTGCTGCGCGACCAGTCATCGACGGCAGGAAAGCCGCTGGCTGGTGTGGCCTTCGCAGGGCTTGCCGCGCGAAAAGTCGACCTTACCGTGGTTGCTTCGCTGCCTTCCACTGTGATTGCATCGCTCGAACAGGGATATGGTGAACCAGCCACAATAAAATCTTCGCGGAAAACCAAGCGCAATCCCGCTGCATTATCTCCGGAGGAAATGCAAGACCTGCTAGATGCATGGAGCACAGCATTGACGCGGCTCGCCGAGAGTTTTCGTAGCGGTGTTGCCGTCGTCGATCCGAAGAAACCTGTGGAGACCTGCAAGCATTGCTCCCAAGCGTTGTTGTGTCGGATTCGCGAAACGGAAGAACTATTGGCGGAGGACTTGGAAGAAGGCCAGGAGAGCATATACGCAGCAGAGGCTTTCGAGTCATGAGCGAGAGAGGTTCGATCTCACCGTTTGCAGGCCCGCTTCGCACCCAGGCCGACGCCTTGGCCCGCGTCCTTGCTTGGGACGTAGAGCAGTCGTGGATCGTGGAAGCGCCCGCAGGGTCGGGGAAAACAGAATTGTTGATGCAACGTTTTTTGCGGCTGCTTGCGCGAGTCGAGCAGCCGGAACAGGTGCTGGCCATTACGTTCACGCGGAAAGCTGCCGCGGAAATGAGGGACCGCATCCTTGCCTCTCTGCGTGACGCGCAAAATAATATACCGCTCGATTCCGCCGCAACCCACAAATTACAGACACGGGAGTTTGCAAAAGAAGCACTTGCGACAGACTCAAAACTAGGATGGAAGCTGACCAGCCAGCCGCAACGGTTCAATATACGCACCATCGATTCCCTGTGCAGTGAAATTACTGGGCGACTGCCTGTGCTCTCGCAGTTGGGCGCCGATATGCGCCCTGTCGAAAACGCATCTGAGCTCTATCGCGCCGCGGCGCAAGCGGCGCTGGAAGAAATGGGCGGCGACGATGTCCGTGCGCGCAACGCAGCACGAAGCCTACTCCTGCATCTAGATAACCGCATGGACCGTGCAGTTGGCCTGCTCGCCTCAATGTTGAGCAGTCGCGACCAATGGGGCCGTGTACTACCGATTGCGCAGGACTTTTCGGACGCGGAGCTGGGCGCAATCATTGACGAACAATTTGAAAAGCCCTTGCATCATCTCATCACCCGAACTTTAGAAGATGCGCAAGAACTTCTTCCACAACACGTCTGGGCACATGTCTTCAATCTGGCGCATTACGCTGCCGGGCAACTCGAACACTCCACATATCCAAATATTTTTAGCGAATTGCTGCATACCTCCACAGTTCCGGGTTGTAGCCCGGAGCACGTGGCAGCGTGGCAAGCAGGGGCGCAATTGTTGCTGACACAGGATTGCACTCTGAGAAAACCAGGCGGCATATCGAAGCGCATCGGTTTTGCACCCAGACTTCCACGCACGCAGGAGCTTAAGGAACTTGTCCAGTCCTTGGAAGGGGAGGAAACCGTCATTTGTGCGCTTCAGGAAATTCTCGCGCTGCCCCCTGCTTGTTACAGCGAACAGCAGCGCGAGATTCTGCGCGCCAGCTTTCTTCTGTTGCGTCGCGCGCTCGCGCATCTTAAGTTCTCTTTCGCGATTTCCAGTAAGACGGATTTTGTGGAGATATCTTTGGCAGCGGGCCACGCGCTTCGTGATGACACGAACAATCTTGCGCTGGCCTTAGGCACTACCCTTCAACATTTGCTCGTCGATGAAATGCAGGATACATCGATCACTCAATTCGAACTCCTCAGCCAGTTGGTGCAGGGCTGGGACGGCCATAGTCAGACGGTCTTTCTTGTTGGCGATCCGAAGCAGTCTATCTATCGATTCCGTCATGTCGAGGTGGGTTTGTTCTCACGAGCGCGCCGAGAGGGACTGGGAGAAGTGAAGCTCCGCTCCATTCGCCTCAGCAGCAATTTTCGCTCCCATCAAAGCCTGGTGACACAGAACAATGAAATGTTCGAACAGATTTTTCCGTCCGAGGTCGCGCAAAAAGACGTTCTGGACGAGGTCATATTTGAACCGTCAGAGGCCACGAATCGCGAACAAGAGACTCAGCGCCTTTTTTGGCACCCGCATATCCAGCCGTACCGTGGTAAAGGCGATAGCATCGAAACTGATAGCGAAGACGATCCACGCGCTGTAGAAGCACATGAGGTCTGCGACATCATTGAGCACCATCGCTCGCAGACGCCTCCTGGCGAAAAGCCTCCCAGCATTGCCATTCTTGTCCGTGCCAGAAATCATGTCCTGCCTATCCTGAAAGAAATGCGCGAGCGTGGCATTCCCTATCGCGCCATCGATCTCGATACACTACCGGACCGTCAGCCGATACTGGACCTGCTCGCGATCACCCGCTGCCTGCTGCATCCCGCAGATCGCATTGCCTGGCTTGCAATTCTGCGTGCCCCGTGGTGCGGTCTGACTCTGGCCGATCTCGACGTTCTGTGCGGCTGCGACGATCCCCAATGGAACAACCGAACTGTTTCTGAACTGCTTCGCGAACGTCTTTCTTTACTATCGCCAGATGGCCAGCAGCGAGCGCGACGCGCGTGGCAAGTGCTCGAAGCTGCCCAGGAACAGGCTCCACGCGAAAGGATTGCCACTCTCGTGGAACGCGCCTGGCATACGCTGGGAGGCCCGTACTGTTTGCCCGGAGACGATCCGGCTGGAGTGAATGAATTTTTTTTTATGCTGCATGATCTGGAAAATGAAGGTGGCTGGCCCGATGCAGGTAAAGTGGAAGAGCGCATGCAGAAATTGTTCGCGCCCTGCGCGGCGACAAAAGATACAGCCGTGGAAGTCCTGACTCTTTTTAAGGCGAAGGGACTGGAATGGGACGTTGTGTTGCTTCCTGGGCTGCACCGTCAACCCCGACGCGATGAGCCGCAGCTATTGCAATGGATAGAACAGATATCGTCAAGGGGTGATTTCGAAAACACGGAGGCAGAAGCAAATACTCATATCAGTTCCATAGTGCTTGCCCCAGTCAAACATGTCGCGGAAGAAGAGGAACCGATCGGTAAATGGATCGGAAGCAGGAGCGCCGAGCGTGACCGCGCTGAACTGAAACGCCTTCTTTATGTTGGGTGTACACGCGCGCGTCGCGAGGTGCATCTCTTTGCCCAGAGCAAACTGACAAAAAATGGACAGGTGCAAAAAGCGCGGATGCAAAGTCTGTTGCACACCGCATGGCCGGTAGCGGAAGCCATCTTCGCGGACCTTGTCAGAGAGGAATCCAGCGCTGCAACTCCCGCTTCCAACATGGTTGCCATGCCTTCCCCTTTGCACATGCAACCCGCATTATCTCCGGGTATTCTGAAGTCCGTAGCTGCGGACGCACAGCTTCCAAACACCATCCGTCTCTCAAACTTCCGGCGGCTCGTCTTCAATTGGCGAGTACCGGAAGTTTTGCCGGACATTCCGAATACTTCGCGAACCTGGCAGGAGGAAGCCAGCGAAGACGAACCGGCTTTTGCGCGTCCGCAAGGATCGTGGCAGGCGCGGGTGCTGGGAACCGTGATCCACGCATTTCTGGAGCCTCTGGCGCAGATTCTTCAGCGAAACCACGAGGAGAGCACGGTCAAACAAGCAATCGAGCGGCTCGAACATCCGATCCGTCTCCAATTGCAACAAAGCGGCCATCAGGTAAGGGACGCGCAGGCAGCGGCCAGGCGCATTCAGGCCATGTTGCAGAATGTAGCTGGCGATGCTCCTGGCCGCTGGCTTTTATCTGCGCGCGCAGTGCCTGCCTGTGGCTCCGGGTTTGAGGTCCCTTTCACGGCGCTCTATGAAAATGTACTGCGATCTATCCGCGTCGACCGAATGTTTCTCGCAGGCGCAGCGCCAATGACAGGCGGCGACAATTGTTTATGGATTGTGGACTTCAAGACAGCCTCCCACGGACTGCGAGCTCTGGATGAATTTCTAGCTGCCGAGCGGGAACAATATGCAGGGCAGATGCAAACATACGCAGGAATTGTGCAAACCGTGTATCCCCACTACAAAGAAATTCGCCTGGGTCTTTATTATCCCTTGCTTCCGCGCTTCATGTGGTGGTCCCACGAACCGACGCGCTGAGTTGCAGCAATGCTCCGAAGACGATCTACCTGCCTGTCTGCACGTGGTGACGAACGTCCGCGCCACGCACCCAGAAAATGACATCCTCTGCAATATTGGTGGCATGGTCGCCCACGCGTTCCAGGTTCCGCGCTATCAGCAGCACATGCAGCGCCTGGTGCGAGCAGGCCGGCTCATGCTGGATGGAGCGAGTCAGCGTGCGATAGACGGCGCGGTTCATCTCGTCCACCTCATCGTCCATCGTCAGCACTTTCTCTGCCAGGACAGGGTCCGCATCAATGAATGCCTGGAGAGCATGCCGCACCATAGTTGCCGCCAGCGTCGCCAACTTGGGAATGTCCACCGGCAGATCGACCGGGGACGATGTTTGCAGGTCGCGGACACGTTCGGCAATGTTCACCGCCTGATCGCCGACACGTTCCAGGTCCGCATTGATCTTGATCACTGCCAGGATAAACCGCAGATCGATCGCCATCGGCTGTTCCATCGCCAGAAGGTCGAGGGCCATCTGATCGATGTCGCGCTCCATGCGATTGATCGCCGGCTCGGAACGCACCACGAGATCGCAGATTGAAAGATCGCCGACGCGATAGGCCTCGATGGCGCGCTGGATCGCCTGTTCCGACATTCCGGCCATCACTAGCAGTTTCTCTTTTAGGTCGTCAAGATTTTGATGGAACCGGGTGCGTGTCATCCGAACCTGCCTGTAATGTAGTCTTCCGTTCGCTTGTCGCTGGGATTGGTAAAAATTTTCGTGGTGGCGTCGAACTCCACAAGATACCCGTTCAGGAAGAACCCTGTCATCTCCGCCACGCGCGCCGCTTGCTGCATATTATGGGTGACGATCACAATCGTGTAGTCGGCCTTCAACTCGAAGATGAGGTCTTCAATCTTTGCCGTGGAGATTGGATCCAGGGCCGAGGCTGGCTCGTCCATCAACAGGACCTCTGGATCGATGGCCAGAGCGCGCGCAATGCAGAGACGCTGCTGTTGGCCACCGGAAAGGCTGGTTCCGGACTTGCTCTTCCATGCATCTTTCACTTCGTCCCACAGCGCGGCGCGTCGCAGGCTGCGCTCCACAATTTCCTCTATTTTTTTGCGGTTTCTCAGTCCGCCCAGCCGCAAACCGCTTGCAACATTGTCATAAATCGACATGGTGGGAAACGGGTTAGCTCGCTGAAACACCATGCCAATGCGTCGGCGGATTGCCACTGGCGCTGCACCGTTATAAATATCCAGATCTCCCAGTCGAACCGATCCCGTCACACGCGCAATGGGATTTGTTTCATGCATGCGGTTCAAACAGCGCACAAAGGTGGACTTGCCGCAACCGGAAGGTCCAATCAATGCGGTCGCGTGATTCGCGGGGATCATAATGCCGATATCGTGCAGCGTGTGCGTGCTGCCATACCATGCATTCAGGTTCCGTACTTCAATTCCTGCACCCAATCCAGCCCCCGAGTCTTATCAAACGACAAGCTTTTGAACCTATACCTGCCTCTTTCTATACTGCCATGGCCGGTACAGATCACGGTCCCAACGCGGATGGAAGCGAGGAGCAAAACATTCTCGCAAGTAAGTTACACCGAATATAAAGCCGCGTTACGAGAACGTAACATCGTGTGCGTGTACATGCAAGGCTAGCAACTTTATATAAACAAGCGGTGAATGTCTCCCTATCGAAGATAGACGCTGGAGTTGAACAATTACGGCATAAAGCTCCGTTACAGAGAGCTGCAAAACGTCGATAGAAGCCGTTTGGACAGCGATCTCAGTGAGTCAGAATCGAATCTGGAATGTCTACCAGCGGGTAACCCTCTTTTTTCCAGCTATCGAAACCGCCACGCAGGGGCCGGATACGTTCCACTCCAAATCGGCGCATGGTAAGCGCCAATTTGGCACTGGTGGCCTCACTCGGGCAAGTGCAGTAGAGCACAACATCCCGGTCCCTCGGAATCTCTGAATTGCGCGCAATCAACTCGCTCGGCTGCAAGCGAACAGCTCCGGGCAAAACTCGTGGATCGGGCAAAATGTCCAGCGGATGGCGTAGGTCCACGATGTAGACGCTCTCGCCGCGGTCCATCATCGCTTTCAATTCATTTGGCTCGATGCGTAAAGTCCTTATCTTGCGCAGGAATGCCTGCTGCCGACCAAGCCGATAAAAGAACATGCCGATCACTACCAGCAAGATCAGTCCGGCAGCGGAACCGCCTAGCCAGTGAAGAAATGCAGGGTCGCGAACAATAGCGTCGCCCAAAAAACGCCCAAGAAGGACGAAGGTCGTTGCCCACAGCAGAGTTCCCGCCATGTCATAAATCAAAAATGTCCGATAGGACAATTTGCTCTGGCCAGCCAAAGGCGCAGCCATGGT
>JAJYGR010000103.1 GCA_021790655.1 Acidobacteriota bacterium
AAGCCTTGAGGTCATCCAGAAAGCATCCGCCATCATTCTGGCCGCTTTGGAAACGAAGCCAGAAGTTGAGGAGCAGCAGCCAACAGATGCAATGGCAGCCGCCAGCTAGTCCACCGCAACCAATGGGCGGACGGCCATGCTCGCCGTGGCGAGTCCGCTCTCCTTATCCACGCACGTTCACCCATAGGAGAAGCGCATCATGTCTACCTCAATCGCAGCCACCGAATACCGCAATCTGCCACTTTCGATTCTCACCGAATCGAAGACCAACCCGCGCCACATTTTTGAAGATGCGGCATTGAAAGAACTGGCCGAATCAATTCGCAGTCAGGGCGTTCTCTCGCCCTTGCTGGTGCGGCCTTTGAACGAGCGCAGCTTTGAGATCGTGGCCGGAGCAAGGCGCTACCGCGCCGCGCAGATCGCTGAGGCCGCGACCGTGCCCGTCCGCATCGTCAACCTAAGCGATGCCGAAGCGCTGGAGGCGCAGCTTATCGAAAACCTCCAGCGCCGCGACGTTCACCCGATGGAAGAGGCGCAGGGCTTCAAGGCGCTTCTCGACTTGGAGGAACCGAAGTACAGCATCGAACAGATCGCGGCCAAGACGGGCAAATCCGCCGTCTATGTCGCCCAGCGTCTCAAGCTGACGGAACTCTCTCCGGCAGTGGTCGAGGCATTTTACAAAGAGGAAATCGGCGTTGGCCATGCGCTGCTTCTGGCGAAACTCCAGCCAGCCGAGCAGGAACAAGCACTCGCCGCTTGCTTCCGGGAGGATTGGGGCGGCGGCAGCAAGAGCAAACGCATTTTGCTGCCCGTTCGCAATCTCCAATTCTGGATTGAGAGCAACGTCTTACTCATCCTGAAAGACGCTCCCTTCTCGAAAAGTGACGCGGCCATCAACCCGCAGGCTGGCGCTTGTCTGGATTGTCCAAAACGGACAGGACACAACAAGCTGCTATTTGCGGACGTTCAGCAGGACGCTTGCACCGACCCAAGCTGCTATCAGGCAAAGGTGGACGCGCACGTTGCAAAAACCGTCGTCGCCAAACCCAACCTCGTCCAGATCAGCACCGCCTACGGCCAGCGGCAGGAAGGCAGTCCCGTCCTGCCGCGCAACAAGTATGTTGCCATCCGTGATGACAAGCCAAAAAGCAAGGAACAGGCACAGAGGCCGGAGTACAAGACCTGCAAGTACACGACCGAGGCCATCATTGCGGAAGGCAGCGAGAAGGGCGAAATGCACAAGGTGTGCGCTCATCCCGATTGCCCGGTGCATCATCCCAAAAAGCAAACCAGCCGGGACGATGCCAAGTGGAAGGCCGAGCAGGAGAAGCAGCGCCGTGAACAGGCGATTGCCAACCTCACAGGCATTCGCGTCCTTGCAGCCATCGCTGCAGCCGTTCCGGTGCGGTTGATGAAACGCGACTTGCTGTTTGTGGCGGAACGGTTGGCGGTTCTGTTGGACGAAAACCGCCTCACAACGCTTGCCCGTCAGCACGGCATCAGGAAAGCCAAAGACAGCGACTCTATCGGGAAGCTGTTTACGGCCCATCTCCGTCGCGCTGAGGAAAGTCTTCTGGGGAGAGTTATTGTCGAACTGACCATCGTTCTCTCCGCATCCCGCAACAACACATCGCAAGTCTTGAGCGAGGGAGCGGCGGTCTATAAGGTAGACACCGACGCGATTGCTCTGGAAGTCAAGCGGGAGTTCGCAGCAAAACAAAAGGCAAATGCGGAGAAAAAAACGACCGCGAAAACCGTTCCGGTCAAAGTCAAAAAGACAGCCTGACCGAAACGGCACCGCAGCGGGGTCTGCATTGCAGACCCCGCTTTTCTTGTGCGCCCGTCGTCCCGCCCTCGGTAGTGGCTCGCATCTACGCGAGCGCCTTTGCCTGCCCACCCGACTGGCGGAAGCGATATTCTCCCATTCACGCGCGAGAAAGGACACCATGCGTAAAGAGCCATTCTTTGCCAAAGGAGTTCTTATCGCCGCAAGAAACCAATTCTATCGGTCCAGTCCCAGGTCCGTGCTTCTTTCATCAACATACTCAGAGCTTTGACCAGCCCTCCAATGTCTGCGGGGGAGATTGTCTTCTCGTCGATGAAGATCACACCAGCATGGGAATGTGCCTCTTCCGCCCACCTCTTGAGCAGGGGTGGAATCGATCTTCGGTCATAGGTGACGAGAGTCAATCCCTGAACGGAGGCTTCCTGCAAGCATACGGAATCTTCTTGCCCGAGGAAGTTCCCGCCTTCCCATCCGACCATGCTGTGGACAATGAGCCTGGAGTTGCGGCGGCGCAAGCCTACCGCAACATCCGGCGAAATATGCTCATCCAGGAGAAGTTTGAGCATCTCAGTGTTTCGCCGCTTTTCCTGTGATGAATTCGACAGCTTGTGGCAACATGCGCTTGAGCGTCGCAAAGTTGCTGGCCTCATTCTCCGCAAGCGCCTCATTGATCTCGCTGGAGAACGCTTCCGCATAGTTGACCGCTGCCTGCACTTTGGCTTCCGGCCAGCGCAGATGCTTGGCTACCGTCTGGAGATCCTTCTTATAGCTGTGAACCAGCAGCATGATCTCCCATACGGCAAGGCTGCTGCCCTGGATGTATGCCTGCCGACCAACGGGAGAATCCCGAAAATCGATGAACGCGAACTCCGAGCGCCGCAGGCCCTCTTCGACCAGACGCGCGCTTGCATCGCTGGGGGTCCACCCATGACGGTTCGCCATGCGCTTCAGCCGCTTTCCGCTGGCGGCCGGCAGACGCATACTGATAACAGTTGACTGGGTCGTGCTCATGGTACGAGCCTCCACGATGTAACTTATGTAAGGATTGTAGCGCAAAGGGGCTGATTGCCCAAGCGGCAATTCCACGGTTCCGAGTGTCTTCCGGGCTGTCGGGCATTGTCACTCCGGGATTGTTGAGCTTGCTCAAAGACATGAAAATTGGGGTCCATTGGTGTCCAGTAGCGGTTTCTCATGTTCTCCACCCCTGCTGCCAAGGGCGGCCAAAGTCGTCGCGGGAATGGCCCACTATATCTGAATATTTCAGATCACGTGTGACCTCAGCCTAAGAAGGGGTATCGATCAATGATCGAGGCCGTGCTTTTTGAGGAACCAAATACCCGTTCCCGCTTCCTGGCCGCGCCTTGCCTCAGAGAGCGCGAACAATACCTGTGCCACCTCATGCGAAGGGGTTATGGTCTCGGCTATCTGCAGACTCCATTCTGCCCCAGTGCTCGCCCCGAATTTTTCCATTTTTACGAGGATTCGCGTTGTCTCCGAAAGCCTTAAACAGCAAAAAGTTTTTCAATCGTCCTCATCGGCAGAACAAGCCTGTCAGGGTGCGAAGGCAATGGAGCAAAATCGTGTTTCAGATAGAAGTCGCGTGCTCCAGCTTTGGCATCCACGACAACTGCCCAGGATGCCACCTGCCGGGAACCAAGCCATGCCCGTTCCAGTGCGTGCATCAAAAGAAATTCCCCCAGGCGCTGGCCTCGCAGCGATTGGCTTACAGCCATCCGCCCAAGAAGGGTTACAGGGAGCGGAAAGCGGGGCAGTTTCTTTGCCAATTCTTCTGGCAACTCAGCGGCTTGGATCGAGTGTGCCGAAAGCGTGTAAAAACCAGCGACGGTCTTGCTGTCCGAAGTGAGAATGAAGACGGCTGCCAGATTGCGCTCCAAATCCTGCCTGGCTTGTCGCTGGAGATAGGTGTCAAGGGCCTGAACACCACAGGAAAAGACCGCTCGATCATGATGTGTTCCAAGCGGCTCAATCTTGTATTGAATCTCTGGACTCTCTCTGGTCAATGTCCACGCACACGATTCTTATAACGGCGGGCAGCAGACTTCAATCGGCTGCTAGGTTCAGGAGAATGGATCAGGGTCTGGACAAAGAAATCGCGATCCTTATTTTCCAACGTCCAGCTGGTATGCTGCTGAATCGTTCGGATCGCCGCTTCGTCCGCATGTTGAACTATGAAGTCGGAAAACGAGAGTCCCTTGATATTGGCCGCTCGTTCAATTCGCATTTTTTGTTCGGGAAGAAGACGGGCTTCCGTCCGTTCCGTGCGTCGATTGGCAAGCGCCATAATTCTGCTCCTTTGTACGGAAGTCCACCGTACACTTCAAGTGTATCCTGTCGGTCAAGCGTTGTCACATCGGAGTTTGAGCGGTATGCCGGAGTTGGACTTCCCCGGCAAGGCATTTGTCGCCTTCTACAAGTCCCGCTTCAGCGCAATCCAGATCCCGAAGGTGGAAGTCTCTCACGCGGGCCTGAGCGAGAGGGCCACACCCTCTTCCCATTCCTGAACCATGCGCTCGCCAATATCTGCGAAGTCCGGATGTTCCTTCATGTAAGCGCGCACTTCCGCTGAGGTGCTACGGATCGCTTCCGCGATGCGCCCCAGAATGTCTCTTACCTGCGACGGTGTACCGCCGCAATGCGCTTCGCCAAGCCGTTGCAGTTCCTTGGCGGTCGGCCATCGGGTGCTTCCGTTGAGCGTCAGCGCCATGCTGTCCCTGGGCAGGTAGACGGAGGTCGTCACAAGGTCGTAGACCGGAGCCAGGCGCGCTTCGCCGAGTACATCGTCATAGACGATCCCGAAATTCTTCAGATGCGCGTCGCCATTGCGTAGTGCGCAGTTGAGGGCGATGAGAGTGAACAGCCTCTCGAGATCGGCATGGACATGTGGCGAATTCGCGAACTGCTGGAACCGCTTTAGAATCGATGTTTCGTAACTCCCGCTGTATTTCTGATCGGTGCGCCTGGCATTGAGCACGCAGAAATCCTCAAAGCCACGATAGGCGCCGTCAAGACTAAGATCGAAACGGTCGATCACCAGTGCGCCCGCATCTTCGGCAAGCGCAAAGCGGGGCACGTCAAGTCGGCATTTCTCGGCCACCTTTAGGCAAAAATACTCGTTCGCCGCCAGTTGCGGATATTCACTCGGCTCCCAGAATTTCACAATGTGCGTCGCGCCCCGATAGCTTTGAGACAGTTGCGGATCTTTTTTATGGGATGTAAAGGCTTTTTCGTCACGGACCAGCACTTTAGGCTGGATGCCACTGATGCCCGAAAAAGAGGCGAAGCGCTCGATAAGGTAGCGGAACAGGTCGCCGCCGCGTCGGCGCGCCAGGATCTCATCGACGGACTGGAAGGGGACATCCTCTTCCAGCTTTTCTTTCTGTCCGGTGTAGCGGATGCGGCCGAGTTGGGAGCGGCCCACGATGGCCAGCAGGTCAAAATCATCGAATGTGCCAGTGGCTTTCGCAAAGGCGAGCCGCAATCGCTCGCGCAGCACGCCCTCCGGAAGATTCATCTCGAAAATGGGCGCAAGACCAAAACGCAAATCCCAGGATGCCAGGCGCACCGGCATCGTGACTGAGACCGCGCGTGCACCGATGGTTTCGGGCAGGTACAGGAAGGTGCTGCCGCGATCGCCGGAGCGGTCGAGTAACCCCGCCTCAGCGCCGCCGGTCCAAACCTTGATCATCGCGATCCTCTTCCATGAGTTCTTCCAGCGTGGGGCGGCGTCCTGCTGCTTCCTGTATTTTCAGCTCCAGTCCGAGCGCCGACAGGAGTCTGATAATTTTGGAGACGCCAAGCTCTCCAAGGCGGCCGTTTTCCAGCGCATCTAGCGTGGAATGCCCGACCTTTGCCTGTTTTGCCAGCACAGCCTGGCTGAAGCCCAGCGCTTTACGTCGGACGGCGATCTGTTCGCCCATAGATCTCAACATTAGCATTTACCCAATATACGAGTTAAATGACTTGATGTCGAGCTATTTACGCAATATATGAGGTTAAGAGAAAAGAAAGTGTGAATGAGCTCATGCCACAACCAACCACACAACCGAGTGTCTTGTACCCTTCTCGTGTCATAGTGCGGTAGAAACTAATCGGGCTGGCGTTGTCTTGGCAGCAGTCGAAACCACTGATTCTAAAGCTATGCTGCCAATGATCTCCTGAATGGGATAACGAGCAAATTCGAGGCATTGCAGGCCCCCGCAACCATAAGCCTTTTAATTCAATCCGATCTTGCAACCATCCTCTGCAATTAGATAGTGAATCTACCTCAGTCGTACTCTTCCACTTGTGGTGCAAAAGGCAAAGTTTGCGCAACAATATAGTTAGGGCGTGGAGAAAAGCCGCCCCAAAATACTTTCTTATTACCTTGCGTCGCACAAACAGTAGCACCTCGCCTGATGAAGGCATTAAGCACCATCTTGCGCGGGTGAGTGTCATCCGATGCAGGGGCAGAAACGAATGCGCTGAAATGACCTGGTGAGTTGACTGGAAGAATAGGCCCGACCAGATAGTTGAGAACAGTAGGACTGACGTTGCTTCTACTTCCATGATGAGGAATTTGCACAAACATGAAGTCGCGGAGGGGAAGCGATTGCGAGTCAGCGAAATTTGCAGCCAAGCTCAGGCCCCAGCAGCCAGTGTCGCCTGTCAGGAGAACGCGGCGGTGGGGTCCGAAATCGCCGTAAAGCACAACGCTTGATTCATTGCTGGAACTCGTACATCCGCCATCCCGGAGAAGCTCTTTCTCCCAACGTTCCGTGGTCCATTTCTGGACCTTGGCGGCTGCCTTATCCATCAACCTTTGAAAAACATTTGGTGATTTACCGATCCAGAGGCCGGCTTGCCTAATAGCATCCTGATTAGGTTCCGGCAGTCGCTTCATTTGTCGGAAGCTTGCAGCGATGCTTATACGATTCGCTGGAATAAATCATTTCCAGTGGAATCTGTTGTTTACAGTGCGGCAACCAGCGGTGATGTTCAGATTGGCTTCGAAGCGTTGCCGAACCAAGCGACAGGGAAAGGGCGTCTCGAAGCAGTGAGAGCTCCCTACCAGCGGGATGAAGCAGACCCGGTATTCGGCGATGTGTTATTTTTCTGGTCACTGTAAGAGATAATCATGCGGAAGGCCCTTCGGGAGGACTTCAGTAGGATTATTCCGTTTCTCAATCTTAATCTCGGCGACGTTATCCTGCTCGTGCGATGCTGGCAAGACGCTCTCGCATAAGTGGAACTCGTTCGCTATCTAAGACGAATCCAGGAAGCACATCAAGAAATCGAGGTTCGGCGAGTAGGGTCCTTGCTGCTTCGGCAAGATAATGGCGCAGTTCTTGCGGAGATTCTGCAATCTCCTGAAGCAGGATATCCCGTCCCTCGATTACGGCTACGAAATCTTCAAGATCATGACTGGCCTGAAAATCCATCTTGCCACGTCCACGAAACGCTTCCATCTTCGTTCCCAGGAAAAACGGCGCGGTAATGACGCGGATTGATTGCCTGTTGGACAGAGTGACAGTGAATGCATGGCGGAGCGCTGGCTCATACCAGATGTTCGTGAACCCAAGCACTTCTTCGTTGAGCGCAAGCACATCTACCGTTAGAGCACCATTGTGCCACCTGCAAGTGAGAGGCTTTTCCCCCGCATCTTCGGTGAAATGAGCCTCGCGGAGACGTTCCGAAAATGCGATGTAATCCGCATACGTGACGATTTCGGCAATCACATCGACGTCGTTTGTCCCGCGAATTGGAGCGGCGGCGTTGTCGGTAATCAGCAGCCCCAGCGTGATGCCGCCAACGAAGACAATCTCATCCAGAAACGGGGCGAGTTTGCGAACAGCATCTTCCAGCAGCGGTAGGTTCGGATCAGGCATTGATCTCCTTGCCGAGGAGTTCGATGGCAAGGTTTCGCTCTCGCGTTCTCCCGCCACGAATCGCATCGCAGAGCGCGAGAACACTGTAGAACTTGGGATCTCGCAGAGCGGCCTTGGGCGCACTCTTGTATAGGGGCGCGAAAGAAATTCCTCGTACTTTTCCTTCAACAAACGGCCACACTTCGGGAGGGCCGCTGTCGTCCAGAAAACGTGATTTCAAAGGCTCCGCCGCCACCGCTGTAGGAACACCACGGACTATAGAGCCTTTTGCTGGTGGAAAGACATACTTAAGTCCATGCGATAGGAACTCCATCAACGCAGACCGATTGACTCTCTTTTCTCCACCGGTGATGTGAATCAACCCCGACTCCGCACTGCGCTTCAGAGACTTCGACACCTCTGATGGAGAGATAAAGAGACTTTCCGCCAGGTCTTTAGACGGCACTTGCGACTCATTCTGGATGGCGAGTTTTAGGAGAAGCGCAATGTCCTGGCCCTGCATGAACCAATTATAGCCCTATATTTCCAATTTGGAAATTGGAAATATAGGCTTCAGGATCTGCGAGAGCGACGTCCCTGCACATATTGTGTAATCTAGCTATCTATTTGACGCCACCGACCGCAACCAGTAGTATTTGAGGTCGTGAGCGAAGATTATCCACGGACGTTGCTGGAGTTGGAGAAGCGTTTTTGCAGCGA
>JAJYGR010000047.1 GCA_021790655.1 Acidobacteriota bacterium
TCTGCCAGTGGCGAGCCGTTCGCCGTTCGCCTGAAAATTGGGGCCGATCCAATCCGCTTTCACGACATTGTGCGTGGTGCGGTGGAGTTTGCAGCCGAGGCCGTCTCCGACCCGATTCTCGTCCGCTCATCCGGAATGCCGGTCTACAACTACGTGGTCACAATCGACGACGCGCTGATGCGGATTACGCATGTGATCCGCGGCGACGATCATCTCTCCAACACGCCCAAGCAGGTGGCGATCTATCAGGCATTTGGCTGGCCGGTCCCGCAGTTTGCGCATCTCTCGACCATCCTTGGGCCGGACAAAACGCGACTCTCCAAGCGCCACGGCGCGACGTCGATTGCCACCTTCCGCGAGATGGGCATCCTGCCGGAGGCGTTGACGAATTATCTTGCGCTGTTGGGCTGGGGCGCGGAGGGTGGCACGCGTGAGACCTTCACCATGGCGGAGCTTGCCGCCGAGTTCACTCTGGAACGCGTCACGCCATCCCCAGCCATCTTCGACTTCAACAAACTATATTGGCTGAACCGCCATTACCTCAAACTCGCCGACCCGAAGCAGGTGGCTGCGCTCGCGCGGCCCTATTTCACAGCCAGGGGCTGGCTGGCGGAAGCTACAGGTTCAGACGCGCTGGAAGCCTGGTTCGAGCAACTGCTCGCGCTCTTTTTGCCTTCGGTGGACCAGCTCGATCAGTTGCCGGACAAAGCGCGATTTCTCTTCGACTTCGATCCGGCGACTGCGATGGCAAACGAAGAAAATGCCGCAGTCCTAGCCAGCGAGATGGCCAGAAAAGTGCTCGATGAGTTTGCCATGCGCATTGCGGCGTTGCCTGCGCCGGTCACAGCAGAGGCCTTCAAAACGGCGATGAACGAAGTGAAGGCCGCTACCGGCGCAAAAGGAAAAGACCTGTTCCACCCGGTCCGCATCGCTCTGACCGGCGCGCATTCCGGCCCGGAGTTCGACAAGGTCATACCGCTGATCGAAGCAGGAAGCGTGCTGCTGCTACCCACGCGCATTGCTAGCGTTCACAAACGCACAGAAAGCTTTGTCGCCGCATTGCGACAAGGTACAACGAGCTAAGCATCCGAACGCATGGGAGCCATCCATTGAAGACCCGAAAAATTCTGATGAGCTGGAGCGGCGGAAAGGACAGTGCATGGGCGCTACACACCCTGCGCCAAAATCCGCAATATCAGGTCACGGCGTTGCTCACCACAGTAAATGAACATTTTGGCCGGGTCGCGATCCATGGCTTTCGCCAGGAGTTGCTGGACCTGCAAGCGACCGCCGTTGGGCTGCCTGTCTGGAAAGTGCCGCTGCCCTATCCCTGCACCAACGCCGACTATGAATCGCGCATGGCAACCGTGTGCGCCCGGGCCGTCGAGGAAGGCTTCGATGCGGTCGCATTCGGCGATCTGTTTCTTGAAGATATTCGCGCATATCGTATCGAGCGACTCGCAGGCACGGGCCTCGAACCGCTCTTTCCAATCTGGGGAATCCCCACCGACCAACTGGCGCGGCAAATGGTAGCTGCCGGACTGCGGGCGCGCATCACTTGCCTCAACCCGCGCCACTTGCCTGCCTCATTTTGCGGTCGCGTGTTCGACACGACCTTCCTTGCCGATTTGCCCGCGACCGTCGATCCCTGTGGCGAGCGAGGAGAGTTTCACAGCTTTGCCTTCGCCGGGCCGATGTTCTCCCAGCCGATCTTTGTCGAACATACCGAAACCGTCGAACGTGAAGGGTTTATTTACGGCGAATTGAAGTTGACTCCGGGCCAGTGAAGTTGCAGCCCCTCAAACGCCACCGTGCGCGATCAGCTTGACCTCGATGTTGCCGCGGGTTGCGTTGGAATAGGGGCAAATCTTGTGCGCTTCTGCAACCATGTTCTCAGCGGTTTTCTGGTCCAGCTTCGGCAAAGTGACCTCCAACTCGACTGCGATTTCAAATCCCTCTTTGTCGGTACTGGGCCCAACAGCAACCTGAGCTACCACCTGGACCTCACCGGTTTCCATCTTTTTCTGGCTGGCCGCATACTGCACCGCACCCCCAAAACAAGCGGCATATCCAGCAGCAAATAATTGCTCCGGATTCGTTCCGGGACCGCCTTGCCCACCCATCCCAGCAGGCACAGAAAGATGCAGCTTTAAATTGTGGTCCGAGCTTTCCACGCGGCCGGCGCGTGCTCCGAGCGTGTTGACCTGTGCGGTGTAAAGAGTTTGCTTGATCATGTTTTTGCCCTCCGTTCCATAGTAACTTCTGTCACAATTTCCTTATCAGGCCGCGAAACCCCGCCATGCTAGATGGAGCATCTGTATATTTCCCATCTGCTAATCTCAGAGGCAGCCACCATGCAGGAAATCACACGACTCGTCCGCGCCGGACTTCCCGAACCGCCGTCGAAACTGAAGCCGGGAGCCCCTATCCATTCCGGCCCCGTTTTCGCTTCTGCTTTCGCAGCGCCGGGCGAACCATCCACTTCGCCCTATACCTACACGCGCTTCAATAACCCCACCTGGCAGGAGCTGGAGCACACGCTGGGAGCGCTGGAAGGCGGCATCGCGCGCATCTTCCCTTCCGGCATGGCTGCCGTCACGGCCGTTTTCGCAGCACTGCTGCGACCCGGCGACATTGTCGTCCTTCCCACCGATAGCTACTATACGACCCGCGTGATTACCCGCGAGTTTTTCGCTTCTTTCGGCATTCAGACGCGTCTGGCCCCAACCGCCAACAACGCACAGATAGATGTGCTCGAAGGCGCCAAGCTGTTGTGGCTCGAAACACCCGCCAATCCCGGCATGGACATCTGCGACATAAGTTTGCTGTCCGAAGCTGCCCACAAGCAAGGCGCGCTGGTCGCCGTCGATAATACGACACCGACCGCCCTCGGCCAGCAGCCCTTGGCTCTCGGCGCGGACATTTCCGTTGCATCGGACACAAAATCCCTGACAGGACACAGCGATCTGCTGCTCGGCCACGTTGCGGTTCGCGACGCGACGCTGGACGCCAAAATCGAACGCTGGCGGAGGCTTTCCGGCTCCATCGTCGGACCCATGGAGGCATGGCTGGCGATGCGCTCCCTGGCAACGTTGCCGTTGCGACTGGAAAAGCAGTCGCAAAACGCCCAGGCCATCGCCGAATTTCTTGCCAGCCGTCCACAAGTGGACACCGTGTACTATCCCGGCCTGCCAACCCATCCGGCGCATCTGCTGGCACGCCAGCAGATGCGCTACTTCGGCCCCGTGGTCAGCTTTGAGCTGTCCAGCCGCGCCATCGCCGAGCGTTTTCTGCAAGCCTCCCATCTGCTCGTGGAAGCTTCCAGTTTTGGAGGGATTGTTTCTTCCGCCGAGCGGCGCGCTCGATGGGGGCAGGACAACGTTTCCGAAGGATTTATCCGCCTTAGCGCGGGGTGCGAAGCCCTCGAGGACCTACTGGCCGATCTCGATCAAGCGCTGCAAGCCAGCACGGCTGGATGAACCGATGGCGCAGGAACCCATCACGCGAACCGCAACCTGCGACGCCAGCTTTCCTCGCAACTGGCAGGCGGAAATTCTGGAAAGGCCGCCGCTGATTGCTCCAGCACGGCAATATGTCTATCCGCAGGCCGTTGAAGAGATCGAGCGCGGAGCCTTGTTGATGCTACTGCGAGCCAAACCAGGCGCTGCGCCGGTGATGGCGACCTTTGCGCTGGGGTTCGCAGACCCATCCCTGCCGCACGGTATCTGGAGCTGTCCCGATCCCGAACAAGCCTGCATCGTCGCCGGTGGTTACGCCTACATCGTCGCAGCAGGCAAGCCCGAGCAGTGGATGCAGATTCCCTACAGGCCAGTGATCTCCGTCCACGCAGTACCGGAGCAACAATTGCTGCTCTTTACCAGCTTTCACGCGGTATGGGCCTTGGGAAAATCGGGAAAAGCCTGGGAGACCGCGAGGCTCTCATGGGAGGGCCTACGAATCACTGGCATTACATCCGGACAACTGCATGGCTTCGGGTGGAACATGCACACGGATACTGAGGTTGCCTTTACCGTCAACCTGAGCACCGGCCATCACACTGGCGGGGTAGGACCCATCTAGCTGTTTAGTCCCACAGTCTGATGGAGTCCGGCCACACTCCCCATGCAACGGCTGGGCAAATGCCTCAGCCGGTCAAGGAATGCCTTAGGTAAAGGCGAGCGCTACCAGCCTTGCTGCAGCATAGCTGTCATGGACGTACCCGCACCCGCAGCACGATAGTTGCTGAAGGTGACCTGACTGCCCTGCGGTCCATCCAGCAAGAGTCCGAAGTGCAACGGCTCGCTCCACTGGGCTAGCATCTTGTTCGATGCAGAATCGCCGAGCGGATGCCATACGGAATCTCCATTGTGGCGCCAGAAAAAGCGCACCTGGGCCGCATCTCCACCAACCACACGGAATTCCAATGGTGAAGTTGCATTGACAGGTTGCCGCGTAATGATCTTCGTGCTCCCCGGATCCAACTGCCAAAGGACGACATTGCCGCCCTCCAGTCCAATCACCATCGCGTGATCTGCATCCGCCACAACTCCCAGTCCAGAAATGGACGAGGTGCTGATCGGCGCATGCGTCAAAGCCACTTCCGCTGACGATCCGGAAGTGTCCGCCCCACGGCTTAACATGACAGTACTGTGCTTGCGAGAGGTGATACGCACAGCATCGCCTGAAAAATGCAACTTCGCACTTTGCCCTGGAAAGGAATACCAACCGGATTGGGTCGTGCCGCCGAAAACGGTCCGCTGTAATTGGGCCCCTGTGGACTGCTGTAAATGTTGAGCAGCCGATTGTATGGGAATGAGAGTGATTGCACACACAAAAACGGCAACTGAAAGAACCATACTGCGCAGAAAATTAAATTTATGCATCATAAGTGAATCCTCGCCCAACCTAAGGCTGGGAATGAACTTAAGGTAGTCAGAGCTATTAGCTAGAACAAGGGAAATAGTGGAAATAGTCACAACACTTTAGTTACAGAATGGATGGGCTGCTCCGCACTAAGGTAACTATCTAGGTTCCCTTTTAGGAAATAGATCCTAGCCAATATTGTTGCAAGTAAAGAAGGTTAATGACGCCTCTCCGTGCGTCGTTACTCGGTATTGGCTTAGATGCCCAAATGCCTTTAGGAGTGGTAAGCGACGTGAATGTTCTGCGATCACAATGGCATTCGTAACCAAAATCGGCTGTCTCCCCAAAAACTCCAGGGTGTTCCGATAAGCAAAATCATCACTGTAGGGGGGGTCAAGAAAGACCATATCCAGAAGAATGTTCTGCCTTATCAGTCTCCTCAGCAGAGGCAGTGTACCGGCCTGTTCGACCGTGGCCTCCGCATGAAGCGCGAACCTGTCCAGGTTCCCCAACAGAGCGTTGAGCGGCGGTTTGGCGTTTTCCGCAAAGTAGACGTGGCTTGCGCCTCGACTGAGCGCCTCAATCCCTACCGCTCCGGTGCCCGCAAACAGGTCGGCGAAAACCGCACCCTGGATGCGTGGAGCGAGCACATTGAAAAGCGTCTCCCGCAGCCGGTCGCTGGTAGGCCGCGTATCCCATCCTTTCGGGGCCATCAGCGGCTGCGAGCGAAATTTTCCAGCAATAATGCGCAATTCGCGTCCTGGCCTTTCAGTCATCGCACTGCAGGATTTTTACCGTCGTCGATGGCAAGCTTTGCCTGCCATAGCATCTACAATACCGGGAGAGGCATTGCATGCGTAGCTGGTCGATTCCCATGGGACGATTGATGGGCGTAGAAATCCGTCTGCACTTTTTTTTCGCGCTGCTGCTCGGACTTTCTTTGCTGTATACAGGAATGAGCGGCCTGGCCGCAGTCCGCGGCATCGCACTGTGGTTGCTGCTGCTGGCCACGGTCAGCGCGCGCGAGGTCGCCCGCGCCATTGCTTCCACATATCACGGCCTGCAGGTGCGCAGCCTGATGCTGCTCCCGATTGGCGGTCTGCCTTCCTACGCAACTCCGGAGTCCGCCGAGCAGTCCTCCGAGGGCAGCGCGCAAATGTCCATTGCGCTGGTTGGTCCCATCACAAATTTTGTCGTGGCCCTGCTGCTGCTGGCATTTATTTTTGGCGTGTCTCCCACCGTCTCCGTCCTGCCCAAGCCCTGGATCAGCGCGGACCATCTGCTACGCAGCGCCTTCTGGCTGAATATTTTCCTGGCTGTCATCAATCTGCTCCCGGCCTATCCGCTGGATGCAGGCAAGTTGCTGCGCGGCAGCTTTTCCCGGTCGCGTGGCGCGCTGCAAGGGACACGTACTGCCTCCAGCGTCGGTCAAATTATTGCGCTTGTCCTTTTTGTTGCTGGCGTTTTTCTGCAAAGCCCGTGGTTGCTGCTGGCTGGCTTTTTTATCTTTGTGGGCGCTCAACTGGAAGATCAAGGCCTCGTATTCCAATCCGTGGTTGACACCGTGCGCATGCGGGACATTATGCTGACCGACTTCGCCCTGCTGTCTTCTTCCGACACGCTGGAAGATGCCGTCTTCAAATCCATCCATAGCCTGCAGGACGACTTCCCTGTGGTCCGCAGCGGCCTGCTGGTCGGCGTAGTTTCGCGGCAGCGCATTGTGGAAACTCTACAGATGGATGGCAATGGTTACATACAGTCGATCATGAACCGAGCCTTTCAGGTGGCGCAGCAGGAAGACTCCCTCGGCGTTACATTTCGCCGCATCACCGGCGGACGCGGGCTGTCTCTCGTTCCGGTGCTGGACGGGGAGCGCATCGTGGGCATCGTGACGCTGCAAAACCTGATGCACAGCATGGGCCTGCTGGCGGAAAGCCGACGGCTGCAACAGCAGTCGTCCTCATGACAGACAATCCAGACCCGACTGCAACGCGCGCAACGGTCAGCGCGCTCGCTCCCGGCCTGTACATTGTCGCCACGCCAATCGGCAATCTGGAAGACATTACTTTGCGCGCGCTGCGAGTGCTGCGCAGTGTGGACCGCATTGCGTGCGAAGACACTCGACAGACGCAAAAATTACTCTCGCACTTCGGCATTCAAGTTCCAACCGTCAGTTGTCATGCCCACAACGAGCGCCAGCGCAGCGAAGAGTTGATCGCTCAGCTACAGGCCGGTGCGCGCATCGCGCTGGTCTCCGATGCTGGCATGCCCGGCATCTCCGACCCCGGAGCTCATCTGGTCGCGCAGGCGGTGGCTGCCGGAATCGACGTCATTCCCATCCCCGGAGCTTCCGCGGTAGTGTCGGCGCTGGCTGCGTCCGGCCTCGATACCGCTTCGTTTCTGTTCGTAGGATTTGCGCCTCCACGCAGCGGAGAACGGCGCAGCTTTTTTGAAACCTACCGCAGCGAGCGCGCAACACTGGTGTTTTATGAGGCCCCGCATCGCATTCTGGAAGCCTTGCGCGACGCAATCCATGTATTTGGCGGCAACCGGCGCGCCGTTCTGGGACGGGAAATTACAAAACTGCACGAAGAATTTTTGCGCGGATCGCTTGAGGAGATGGAAAAAATCTGCGCCAGCAGGGACCTGCTGCGCGGAGAAATGACGTTGCTGATTGCCGGAGCTGGATCATCGGACAATGATGAAGACACCTCCATGCTGGGAACCAATTTGCGAGAATCGATGGCACTCTACCGCGCGCAAGGACTGGATGAGCAAGATGCTCTGAAGCGAATCGCGCGCGGCCGCGGAGTTTCCAAAAGCGAAGTCTATCGGGAATGGCAGCGCGAACAGCCGCGCCGCAAATAGATGCGCATTTGCGTACTCAAAACATTTTCGCCGAGCGCGAAGCTGAATTAGGATACAAGAGTCGGATCTTTGCCTGCAAGATTTACGTTATCGATACAGTATTTGCTGTGACGCGATATTCTTACAACGCTAAAGGTCAATTTATCTTATTTATTATAAACCTACAATCCTAGGTATTGTGCAATCTCGATACTGCCCGAAACGCTGTTGCAAATTACGTTATCGCTAATGTAGTATTCATTCCGTCGGTACAGCTAACAAACTGATGCCCCTGCCGTTCTGAGATATTAGATATTTATGTAGATTGCGCAGAGACGACGCAGACATTCTGACATTCATCTAAAAATGTACGAGAAAGAAAAGGTTTCCGTGGAAACAAATTGATCGTTCGTAAATCGGCCGCGTCACTGTAAAAGGAGCATTCATGGATCGCACAAATGATTTGTTAATCCCCGCCAGGCCCCTGCCAGGGTGGTCGGGAACAGTGATGGAGATTCAAGCCAAAGCGGCTGGTTTTGAGTATCTCAACTTTCAGGTTTGTCGGCTGGCGGTGGGAGAAAGCCAATCCGGGGAAACAGGCGAAAATGAATTGGGCATGGTGGTCCTCGGCGGCCGCTGCAGTGTCAGTTCATCCCATG
>JAJYGR010000342.1 GCA_021790655.1 Acidobacteriota bacterium
CGGCGCGCGTTGGAGATGTCGTGCGGATCCGCGAAACGCGCCCATTGAGCAAGCTGAAGCGTTGGCAGTTGGAAGAGATTGTGCGCCGCTCCAATCTGGCGCAGGTCGAAGAAAGTGTTGCCCAGGCGGTCTGATCCTCACGGATGGAATGGATAGATCGACCCAACTACATCGACCGGGCAGGCATCGGCGAGCAAGGATTTTAGGAGACGATCATGGCAGTACAGATGAGAACAATGCTGGTGGTGGCCGACAACTCCGGCGCGCGCAAGCTGCAGGTGATCCTGCCGTTGGGCGGCTCGACCGGACGCAAGGCCGGACTCGGAGATGTAGTGACCGCCGCAGTGAAAGAGGCCTCGCCAGATGGCCAGGTGAAGAAGGGCAAAGTCGTCAAGGCCGTGATCGTGCGTACTCGAAAAGAGTATCGCCGCCGCGACGGCACCTATATTCGCTTCGACCAGAACGCGGCAGTTTTGATTAACGAGACGGGCGAGCCGGTGGGCACACGCGTTTTCGGGCCGGTGGCCCGTGAGTTGCGCGAGAAGAAATTTTTGAAGATTGTTTCGCTGGCTCCGGAAGTGCTGTAGCCGCGCAGTTGTCCAGCGCGCCAGGAAATGCAGTTGGGAAACAACAGGAAGTGAGACTAAAGAGTTATGCCAGGATTGAAGATTCGCCGCAACGATACTGTCGAAGTGATCGCAGGCAAAGATAAAGGCAAGCGGGGTCGCGTTCTGCGGGTGATGCAGGACAAGGACCGGCTGCTGGTCGAGCACGTCATGATGGTGAAGAAGACGGTCAAGCCGAACCCGCAGCGCAATATCAAGGGTGGCATCGCCGAGCAGGAGAACCCGATCCACACTTCGAACGTGATGCTGGTGTGCGGCCATTGCGGTCCGGTGCGCGTCGGCTTCAAGTTCGAAGGCGATACCAAAGTTCGCGTCTGCCGCAAGTGCGGCCAGACGCTGGCAACGAAAAAGTAAGAATTGGCAGTCGTCATCACGCAACGGTAAACGGACCACATTGCAGCAAATCCAATCCGGGACCGTGATGCAAATGGAAGTTGACGTTAAGGACAAAGCAGATTATGGCAGCCAGACTGAAAGACAAGTATCTGAAGGAAATCAAGCCGGCGCTCCAAAAGGAGCTGGGTCTAAAGAACACCATGGCCGTGCCCCGGCTGGAGAAGATCGTCCTGAACATGGGACTGGGCGAGGCGACGCAGAACGTCAAGGTGATGGACCCGCTGATGACGGACCTGGGACTGATCACCGGACAAAAGCCGGTCGTGACCCGCGCCAAGAAATCCATTGCCGCATTCAAGGTGCGTGAAGGCATGCCCATCGGCGCCATGGTCACATTGCGCGGCGAGAAGATGTACGAATTTCTGGATCGATTGGTCTCTACCGCCCTGCCACGTGTTCGCGACTTCAAGGGTGTTTCGACCAAGAGTTTCGATGGACGCGGCAATTACACGCTTGGCATTCGCGACCAGTTGATTTTTCCTGAGATCGACTATTCACGCGTCGACAAGTTGAAGGGCATGAACGTCACCATTGTGACGACGGCCAAAGACGATCAGCATGCCCGGGCGTTGTTGAAGCACTTCGGCATCCCATTCCGGCAGACAGCCTAGTTTAGGCGAGAGGACGAGAGAAGAATCGATGGCAACCACTGCAAAGAGAGTCAAAGACAAGCGCAAGCCGAAATTTTCATCGCGGCAGCACAACCGGTGCAACCTGTGCGGACGTCCGCGCGCGTTTCTGCGCAAGTTCGGCATCTGCCGCCTCTGTTTTCGGAGTCTGGCGCTCAAGGGTGAAATTCCCGGGGTCGTCAAGTCGTCCTGGTAAGCGTTGTGGCTTCGGCCACGGCGAGAAAAAGATTTTAAGCGGTCTGGATGGTTCGGGCCGTAAACAACATCCCCGCAGGTTCCCGCCACAGGCGGGCGAACGGGGGATGAAGGAGATACGATGAGTGTAAGTGATCCAGTATCCGATTTGTTGGCGCGCCTTCGCAACGCGATCCATTCGCGTCACGCGAAGCTGGATGTTCCCGCCTCGAAGTTAAAGATGGAAATTGCCCGAATTCTGAAAGAAGAGGGCTACATCAGCAACTACAAGGCGACGGAGGAAAACAGCAAGCGCTTCCTGCGGGTCTATTTGAAGTACGACACCAACAATCAGGCTGCCATTCGCGGTTTGGCGCGTGTGTCTCACCCCGGCTGCCGCGTGTATGTGCATCGCGATGAGATCAAGCGGGTACAGGGTGGTCTCGGCATCAGCATTATCACCACGCCGAAGGGTGTGATGACGGGCCGTCAGGCGCGCCGCGAAGGTGTGGGTGGGGAACTGCTGTGTGAAGTCTGGTAAAAGTTTCTGGCGGCGATGCGAATTGCCGCGCATAGATTTTAAAGATTGTTTGGCTGCAGTGGAACTTGCTCAATGAGAGCGCGGGACTCGCAAGCCAGTAGAAAGAGATCAAGATGTCACGTATTGGAAAACAGCCGATCCCGATGGCCAAGGGCGTCAAGTACAGCGTCCACGGCAACACCGTCATTGTGGAAGGCCCAAAAGGGAAGGTCGAGCAGCCCATTCCGGGCGGCCTGAGTTTTGCCGAGAAGGACGGCCACCTGCATGTTGAGCGCAAGGACGATTCGCAGGCCGCCATTCATGGCTTGACGCGCGCCCTGGTGGCGAATGCAGTCCACGGCGTGACGCAGGGCTGGACCAGGGATCTGGACATTGTTGGCATCGGTTATCGCGCGGAACTGAAAGGCAAGAACACTGTCGTCTTCACGCTGGGGTACTCGCACCCGATCGAATTTCCGCTACCGACTGGTATTACTGCCGCGATTGACCCTAAGCAGACCCGAGTCACCATCAGCGGCATCGATCGCCAGAAGGTCGGCCAGGTTGCGGCGGACATGCGCTCGCTGCGCAAGCCGGACCCGTACAAGAACAAGGGCGTCCGCTATTCGGATGAGAAGTTGAAGAAGAAGGCCGGCAAGACAGGCGCGAAGTAATTGAAACCACTCTGGCTGCTGATTGCCAGGGACCGAACGGGGATGCTGGGCGTCTCCGCTTTTAGGAAGGAAGTACATTTATGATTCCGCAGCTATTACGCAACGACAATCGTCAGCGCATTCATGCGCGCATCCGCCGCAAGATGCAGGGAACTGCGGAGCGTCCGCGGTTGAATGTCTATCGTTCTCTGAACCAGATTTACACGCAGTTGATCGACGACCAGGCAGGCACCACGCTAGTCGCGGCCTCCAGCGTGACGGCCAAACTGAAGACCGGCGGCAACGTCGCCGCTGCCCGAGAAGTGGGCAAGCTGATCGCCGAGAAGGCCAGGGAAAAGGGAATCAAAAAGGTGGTTTTCGACCGCGGCGGATATCTCTACCACGGTCGCATCAAGGCGCTGGCCGATGCCGCGCGTGAAGCGGGACTCGACTTCTAAAAGGGACACAGACTGGAGACGGTCTGAAAGGAAAACGGACGGAATGGCAATACTCAAGAAGAAGCTGGAAGCCGGGCAGTACAACCTGAAGGACCAGGTCGTCTCCATCAACCGCGTGACGAAGGTGGTCAAGGGCGGCAAGAATATGTCCTTTGCAGCGCTGGTTGTAGTGGGCGACGCCTCTGCCGGGGTGGTGGGTTTCGGCTCCGGAAAAGCAAAGGAAGTTCCGCAGGCAATCCGCAAAGGCATTGAAGCGGCGAAGAAGCATCTGGTCCGCGTGAACATGACGACGACGACGATCCCGCATCAGGTGCTGGGACGTTTCGGGTCGGGCCATGTGCTGTTGAAGCCTGCGCCGGAAGGTACTGGAGTCATTGCAGGCGGCGCGGTGCGCGCCATCATGACTTCCGTTGGCATCCAAAACGTATTGACCAAGAGCCTGGGATCGGCGAACCCGCACAATGTGGTGCGCGCCACCTTCGACGCTCTGGTGCAACTGCGCGACAAACGCGATGTGGCTGCCTTGCGCGGCAAGCCGGTAGAGGAGTTGTAGTCATGGCAGAAAAAAATACATCGGCAAAAATTAGGATTGAATATTATCGCTCCGCCATCTGCACCCCGGTCAAGCATAAGAGAGTTGTAAAGGGTCTCGGCTTCACGCGGTTGCAGCAGATTGTGGAGCGCGAAGATACTCCCTCGGTGCGCGGCATGGTCAAGGTGATTCCGCACTTGGTCCGCATTGTCGACTAGGGGTAGTTTCGTGGCTTTGGTGTAAATAGATCGAAGTGGAGTCATTCTGAACGAAGGTCGTCGCGGCGACCGGAGTGAAGAATCCAGAGTATGTTTGCCTGGTAAGCGTCGCCATCACCCTCTGGATTCTTTGCTGCGCTCGGAATGACGAACTTTGAAGATAGTTGCCATGCAAGAGAAGCTCTGCATGGTGAATTGAGGACATTGAATGATAAATTTATCCAATTTGAAAGCTCCCAAAAAAGCGAACTCGGGCAAGAAGCGGGTTGGGCGGGGCATGGGGTCAGGGATGGGAAAGACCTCGGCGCGCGGACACAAGGGCCAGCGTTCTCGTTCCGGTTCCAGAATGATGCGAGGGTTCGAAGGCGGCCAGATGCCGCTGCACCGGCGTCTTCCGAAGCGCGGCTTCACCAACATCTTCCGTACCGAATATACCGTGTTGAATTTGGACCGTATCGCCGAAGTCGGCGAACATGAGCTGACCTACGAAAAGATGGTGAGACTGGGCATGGTGCGGAAACGCAATGCGCTGGTCAAGGTGCTCGGGGTTGGCGATCTGACGGTGGCAGTGACAGTGCATGCGCATAAATTCTCCAAGACAGCGCAGGACAAGATTGAGAAGGCTGGCGGCAAGGCCGTTCTCATCGGCGAGTAAGACGCGACGAGTGGACCTCGTCGAGTAAGAGCAGGAGTACCATGCTGGAAAAACTGGCCAACATTTTTCGTATCCCCGAGTTGCGCACGCGGGTCCTGTTCACACTGGGCATCCTCGCCATCTATCGGCTGGGCTCGCACATTCCCACGCCTGGAATCAATACTCACCTGCTGGAGCAGTTTTTCCAACAGAACAGCGGCAGTTCCCTGGGTTTAATTGACATGTTCAGCGGCGGCAACCTGCGTCGTCTGACTGTCTTTGCGCTGGGCATTATGCCGTACATCACCGCAGCCATTATTTTCGAGCTGCTGACAGTGGTGTATGAACCTCTGGCCCGTCTTCAAAAAGAAGGCGACATGGGCCGCAAAAAGATCACACAATGGACGCGCTACATGACGGTGGTCCTGGCTGTCGTGCAGTCGTTTGCCATCGCGCTGACGCTGGTGCATGGCTCTGGCAGCGTTCCCTATGTTACCAATCCTGGTCCCGGCTTTGTACTGATGACCGTCCTTACGCTGACGACGGGCGCAACGTTTGTCATGTGGCTGGGCGAGCAGATTACCGACCGCGGCATCGGCGAGGGAATGAGTCTGCTGATCTTTGCCGGCATCGTCGTAGGCATTCCAAACGGTATTGCCGATCTTGCGGAAAAAGCGCGCACCCAGGCCTGGGGAGCATTTACCGTTCCCGCGCTCCTGCTGCTGGTCGGCGTCATGCTGGCTGTAGTTGCTTTCATCGTATTTGTAGAGCGCAGTGAGCGGCGGATTCCCGTGCAGTATGCCAAGCGCATTGTCGGGCGGCGCCTGATGGGTGGCCAATCCACGCATTTGCCGTTGCGCGTGAATGCCGGTGGCGTGATGCCAGTCATCTTTGCGGCGTCGATCCTGTCGGCCCCGCTCCTGCTTGCCCACGCGACCATCGGAGGGTTTTCCTTCCATGACAGCCATTTCTTCGGCCCCATTTTCGATGCATTGAATGTGGGTGAGCCCTGGTATGAACTGCTGTACTGCGTGGCGATCATTTTCTTCGCGTACTTCTACATCTCGATCATCTTTCGTCCCGACGACATTGCGGACAATATGCGCAAGTACGGCGGCTTTATTCCAGGTATTCGTCCCGGCAAGCGGACGGCGGATTTTGTCAACGACATTCTGACGCGCATTACTCTGGTTGGCGCGCTTTACCTGATTGTCGTTTCCTTGATTCCGCAGTTCATGATCAGTGGCATCCATCTGAACCATCTCCCACTGGTTGGCGGATTTTTTGACAACCTGCCCACCTGGGTCACCAATGGTCTGGGGGTCAACTTTTATTTCGGTGGTACGTCCTTGCTGATTGTCGTCGGCGTTGCGATGGATACCATCAATAAAGTGGAGGCCCACTTGATCATGCGCCACTATGATGGCTTTTCGAACAAGAGCGGACGCATTCGCGGAAGGCGGTCGTGGTAGTGCCAGTGATGGAAATGCGCATGGTCTACAAAGCTGGCACTCGCGGGATGCTGACAAACCCTGGCCCAATCCTGCTGCTGGGAGCACCTGGCGCCGGAAAAGGCACGCAAGCTAAAATCCTGATGGCGGAATGGGCTGTCCCGCAGATTTCTACAGGTGATCTTCTTCGGGAGATGCGGAAAGACCCGGTGAAGAGTATATCGCCGCTCGGACAACAGATTCGCCAGGTAATGGATGCAGGAAAACTTGTTCCAGACGATCTGGTGCAGGCGATAGTTCTGGAGCGCCTTCAGCAGCCGGACGCCGTTAAAGGTTATGTGCTGGATGGATTTCCTCGTACCCTGCCGCAAGCCGCCTGGCTGGATGCGACCCTTGCCAGCGGGCCGAACACATTGCCGGTTGTTGCTGTCAGCATTCAGGTTAGCTATACTAATCTGTTACGTCGGGCCTCTGGCCGCCGCAATTGTCCTGTCTGCGCAAGAATATACAATCTCTACTTCCAGCCGCCTTTACAGGATACCGTCTGCGATGTGGATGGGACTCCGCTGGTGCAGCGCGCCGACGATACGGAAGAGGTTTTTTCGGAGCGGATGCGGAACTACGACGTGTTGACGGCCCCTGTCGTGGCGCACTACCGAACGCAGGGCAGATTCGCCGAGGTCGATGGGGAGTTGCCTGTCGGAGAAGTGACCCAGGCAGTCATCGACGCGATCATGCGTCTGCGGAGTTAGTTCGCGATGGCAATTGTCATTCGGACTGCCAAAGAGATAGCAAAAATGCGACGCAGTGGGATCGCATTGCGGGGTGTGCTGGATACGTTGTGCGCGAGCATCGCGCCCGGCATGACGACGATGGATTTGGAGGAGATTGCCGAGGCCAAAATTAAAGAGGCCGGAGCCATCTCCGCGTTTAAGGGTTACCACGATTTTCCATGTGTGCTATGCACTTCAGTAAATAGTGAAGTGGTGCACGGCATTCCGTCCGCCAAACGCGTGCTGCATGAAGGGGACATTGTTTCGATCGATTGTGGGTTGATCATCGACAAATACTATGCGGACTCGGCGATTACGCTGCCGGTCGGCAAGATTGCAGAACCCGCAACGCAGTTGCTGGAAGCGACGGAAAAGTCCTTGCAGGCTGCGATAGCGGTCGTACGGGCCGGAGCGACGCTCGGCGATGTGGGCGCGGCGGTGCAGGAAGTGGTGGAGTCTGCGGGTTTTAGCGTTGTGAGGGATTTTGTCGGACATGGCATCGGGACTGTGATGCATGAGGAGCCGCAGATCCCGAATTACGGGCGGCGAGGCCAGGGCATCAAGCTGCGCGAAGGCATGGTACTGGCGATTGAGCCCATGGTGAACGCGGGGCAACATTCAGTTCGCGTGTTGGAAGATGGCTGGACGGCTGTGACCGTGGACGGCAGTCTGAGCGCGCATTTTGAACACACGGTTGCGGTCAAGGCAGAGGGTGCCGAGGTCCTGACCGCCTAGCAGGTTGCACCATGCTGGAACACGATTTTCGGAATGCAATGGTCCCGCGTGCAAGGGGCCATGGTTGGAGTGGCGATTGTCGAAAGAAGATGCGATTGAAGTGATGGCAACGGTGGTTGAAACGTTGCCGAATGCCATGTTCCGTGTGGAGTTGGAAAACAAGCATCAGGTGCTGGCGCATGTCTCGGGAAAGATGCGAAAAAACTTTATTCGCATTCTGCCCGGAGACAAAGTGGCGGTGGAACTTAGCCCCTACGATTTGAATCGTGGGCGCATCGTCTATCGCTACAAATAGCGCAGGCGTCATCCTGAGCGAAGCGAAGGATCTCGGTATTTTCGAGAAAAGCCAAATGCAGAGATTCTTCGCTTCGCTCAGAATGACGAATATTGTTGGAACTTGCACCCCCTCATCAAGAGTAGAGGGCTGCTTTAGAAACAGTAGAGAGAAGGAAGTAATGAAGGTTCGTGCATCTGTAAAGAAGATTTGTGACAAATGCAAGGTCATTCACCGCCGCGGAGTAGTGCGTGTGATCTGCGAAATTGCCAAGCACAAGCAGCGTCAGGGA
>JAJYGR010000045.1 GCA_021790655.1 Acidobacteriota bacterium
CATGGAGACGCCATGCTGCACTACCCGGTATTGATCCAGAATCTTATCGAGCATTGCGAGCGGTCGACCGCCATCCACCATGTAATTTTCAGAGATGACCTCAAACCAATCGACGACCGGGTGCTGCGTGAGGATGTGCTCGTAATGCGGCACGCGCAGGCCGATCCCGATGCCGTAGTCCGTAAAGCCATTGAACCGATTGGCTGCCATACAACACTCCAGAAACTGAAAGATTGGGCGGCAGTGTTGAACATGGTTCTGGCAGACCACCGCCCGCATCAAGTGGTTTTAGGACATTTTGGGCATAGGCTTGGAACCGTCGGTTGCACAGCTCCCCTTGCCCTTGCAGGAGTTCTTGTGATCGGCGCCCTGGCCCTTGCAGGAGTTCTGGCCCTTACAGGCATGCTTTTCAACCTTTTTCTTCGAGGCCAAGATCAGGTTGACCGAATCGGTCGCAGTCTGGGTGGCGTACTGTGTATGGCCGCCCTCCGCAGCGGTGGCTGCATTGGCGCGTACAGCGGTGCCCGTGAATAAACCGGAAACCGCTGCTGCAAACAGGAGCGTTTTGAAATTGCTGTTCATTCGGTAATGGCGTGCCTGATTCAGAATGAGGCCGCACCGGAGTCCGGCCCTTATCAGCTACGATTCCGCAGGAAAAGGAAAGTTACCGATGACACAGATTTATTTCGCTGGATATTTCTCAGTGCATACGTGATCTGTACGTGGAGATGTGATGCTTTGCCGTATTTTGGCGAGCGGAGCGTGGTCATCGAAAAGAATGCTGCCATCATGGGAATGGACGCCGAGCTGGCGCCATAGTAAATCGAGGTCAACTGGATCTGGCTCTTCTCCCATCTCCCTGTAAATGCTGGTCAAGACCGATGTTCCAGTGGCCTGATCGCCCGCGGCAAGCACTCTGGAGATGGGCCACTCCTGATCGATGGTCCCCCTGCAGCGACGATCGCGCGCAATGCATCCTGCAACCCCTCACTGTTCTGGGTCTGTTCCCGGATGGATACGTCTGCCACGAGGCAAAACAGGGCCCCACCCCAGTAAGTGCTTGCCCAGCTATGCGCCTGATTCAAGCCCTGATCGGTGGCCCCGGGTTCTCCCTTGGGCATGTTCCGAAGCAATTCTCCCCATACTTTTTCCGGGGAAAGAGTGCCGGCTTGCGATCGGGCAATCGGCTCGATATAGGTGGCAAGCCCCTCTTCCAGCCAATGGTGGTTCTGCGAAAGTGAGGGCAATGCCATATGCACAAGTTCGTGCGTCATCGTCCAGTCGTTCGCCAAGTCCTGCTCCGTCGTATGCTGTCCGACGCGCATTCTGGTAAATGCTGGAAACCCATCGACGTTGCCCCAGGTCGTTCCGGTCAGCACTCCTGCCTCATCGGCAATCGGCAGGACAAGGACGCGCACACGCGCTACAGGAGATTTTCCATAGAAGAGAGAGACTGCATTCGCAGCCGTTTTAACCCATTGGACAATGTCGTTGTGGCTTATGTCGAGATCGCCGTGGGCAAAATCTATCTGGATCTCAGCGCCGCTCACGTGGATCACCTGGGTTGACGTAACAGAGCTACTCCACGGTGCTCGATGCAGACCCGGAAACTGGGTCATACGTCCGCTTGCGGAGGCGGCGGTGACGGAACCAAGCAGCATTGGAAGCAAAAGAGCATATTCTAGGCGGCCTGGCTTCATCGGCTCTCACAAACGGATTCTTGTATTCAGAGTTGCTTGGAGAGCAGATCATGGTGCTCGTAGCGTAGGCACGGATGATTCCCTGGCACTGCAACCCGAAACCAGATAAATGGGAACAGCGGGTTTGGCAACCAATACATCCACCCCAAACTCTTTTCCGGTGTGTCACCGGGTAGCAACCAATCCATCCAGACGTAGAAGAACTTGTAGGGGCAGAAGCCCGGAACATAATTTACTTTGAACGAGCAGCCTTTCAGATATCGGCGGCGGATGTAGTAGTTTCCCTCAAACGGAGTGATGCCCCAGCCGATCGGCCCCTCAGCAAGCACCGCTCCAGTAACCCGATGCGTAATCGTAATGGCTTGACGGCTCAACTAGCGGAACCCTCAAGAATTGCTTTGTCCAGAAAACGATGCAGGCGAGCGCTATAACCGGACGGGACCTCAAATACCCGTTCGTCTCCTGTAATGACTAGCATCTTCCGGGTGCTGTCGTAGACGGCAGAGCACCGATGGCAACCGCGCAGATGTTGCTCGATTGTGTGGCACAATTCCGGCGAAGCTTCTCCATCCACATATTCGGACAGATGAGCGATTATCGTTTTGCAGCGAACCATGGGTTCACTCCTTTCCAGCGTTCCCAGATCGAGACCTTGGGTTTGGCGAAGATCGGCGACAGTGCTTCGCGCATCATCAAGCGGGCCCGATGCAATCGGGTCTTGACCATGGGTACGCTAATGCCAAGAATTTCTGCGGCTTCTGCGATGTTCAGGTGCTCCATGTCCCGCAACACAAAGATCTCGCGGTAGATTTCGGGGAGGCTCGCCAGCGCCTCTATGATCGCAGCGCGGACCTCTTGCTGCTCCAGGATTTCATTGGGCAGATCGCGCCAGTCGGCAAATTGCTTTGGATGGAAGTGTTTTGTCTGCCCTTCCTTTTCCTGCTCTTCATCCACGGACTGATAGAGATGCTGGTGGCGTTTCCGCTTGTACATTTTTGCTTCGTTTTCAACGACTCGCATGGCCCACTGGGCGAATTTGTCGGTCTCCGCGAGTTGTTCCAGATGCAAAAATATCTTCAGCATGGCCTGTTGTACGGCATCTTCCGCATCATCCTGATTGCGAAGAACGGAATACGCAATCAGGAACGCACGCCGCTCATAAGGCCGGATCAGCTCATGAAAATGGCTGCGTTCTCCTGCCCTGATTCTCTGGATCAGGAATGGTTCCCTCGATTTTTCCATCAACGCCTGATCGTTCATTGACAATACTGTCCGCAACAACCTTAAAAATAAGGATTCGCGGAACGGGCAAAGGTTACATCATCTCGTTTCCTCTTCTGTAAAGAAAAGCGCCCTGTAACCTTTTTTGATTATGGAAATCAACATATAGAGGGAGCTACGTAAAGTTTATGCTGGCTGCTTGGCGGCCACTCAGCGATTGATGGTCTGGCTGGAAAGGGTGAATTGAATGAAATTTCTGCGGCATACAATCCGCGTGGCAAGGCTCAGTGCTTGTTGTCTCCTTCTTCCTGTTTTGGTGAGTGTGCTGCACGCGCAAGACGGCACAAAGATTCCAGGGCTGACGGCGGGAGACCGAATTCCACCGATTTCCGCAAAGGACCAGACTGGCACCCCCCAGACATTTGACACGCTGAAAGGGAAGCACGGTCTGCTGCTGCTGTTCTCGCGCTCCGCGGATTGGTGTCCGTTCTGCAAGCAGCAGCTTATGCAATTGCAGCAGGCCAAGCAGGAGTTTGCAGCGAAAGGCATCCATGTAGCCTCCATCACCTACGATTCACCGGCGATCCTGAAGAGCTTTGCCGACCGCAAAGGCATCACCTACCCGATGCTATCGGACCCGCAGTCGCAGATCATCCGCGCCTTTGGCATCCTCAATCCCGATGGCAAAGGCTTTGCCGCAGGCATCCCGTATCCGGGCATGTACTACATCACGCCGGATGGCATCATTCAAAAGCGCTTCTTTGAAACACAATATTTCGACCGCTTCACTCCGAACAATGCGTATGCGGAACTGTTCGGTGGAGCTACCCCTGCGGCCAAATCTGTTGTCACTGAGCAGGGGCCGCATTTGACTCTTCAGCTTGCCCAGTCCGATACCGTCGTCGGCCCAGGCAGCCGGCTTGAACTACTGGTAAAGATCCATCCAGCGCCGAAAGTGCATGTTTATGCTCCCGGGGCTGAGACTCATGGGTACAAAGTAGTGAGCCTGGTGCTTGATACGAGTCCGAATTTTCGCGCACTTCCCACAATATATCCGCCGGGAACCATTATGGTGTTCCGCGCACTCAAAGAGTCTGTCCCTGTCTACAGCAAATCTGTGGTGATCCGTCAGGACATCGTGATGACGGCCGCGAGGGACTTTATCCACTCTATCGGTCAAGGAAGACAGGTTGAAATCTCTGGCACGTTCAACTACCAGGCATGTGACGACCACCAGTGCTTCAATCCAGTGAATGAGCCGGTGAAATGGACTGTACGAGTCGAACCGCTTGATACAGTGCGCGCTCCAGAGGCGATTCGGCACAAGTAGAAGTGCCTGTTCTGGTGCTCTCAAGATTGCAATATGGCCACGGCCGTTGCTACCGGACGGACAAGTCTCTCAATTTTTCAACTTTCAAGGAGTTTCTACATGAAGAACACCGCAAAACTGGCACTTCCCGCGCAGATGATCGACAGCACCGAAGGAACCGGTAAAACAATGTTGGAGACAGCAAAAGCGCAGTTGGGGTTCGTTCCCAACATGTATGCGAACATGGTCAATTCACCAGGCTTGCTGGAAACCTACCTGCTCGGATATAACCGCTTTCGCGAGGAAAGCGGCTTTACGCCGGTAGAACAGGAGGCGGTGCTGCTGACCATCAGTCGCTTCCATGCCTGCACGTACTGCATGGCGGCCCACAGCATGATCGCAGACAAGATGTCGAAAGTGCCCGCTGAAGTATTGCAGGCATTGCGGACAGGTGGGCCAATTGCAGATGCCAAGCTGGCCGTCTTGTCGGAGTTTACTCGTCTGATGTTGGAGCAGCGTGGCAACCCTACGACGGACCAACTGAATGCGTTCAAGGCTGCCGGTTACAGCGAGCGTCAAGTGCTGGAGATTGTCCTGGCGATTGCCGTAAAGACCCTCAGCAATTACAGCAATCACGTCTTTCACACCGAGGTGGATGCGCCATTCCAGAAATATGTATGGGAACAATAATCGTTCGTTTTGGGCAACGCCGAGCTGGCCATCAGGAACACTATGACTCTGATCATCATTCTCGCTCTAGGATTTGTCCTTGCCTATGTGAACGGCGCGAATGACGTATCGAAAGGGATTGCAACGCTGGTCGGAAGCGGCGTGACGAATTACCGTCGAGCCATTTTGTGGGGTAGTTTCTGGACCGGCATAGGTGGCATCGCGGGAGCATTTCTGGCGCACGCCATGATCCAGACATTTGGCAGCGGTCTGCTCGCACCAGGCGTTCACGCAAGTGTATCTGCTGCACTCGCTACGATTGCCGGTGCTGCACTGTGGGTGGCGCTGGCTACGATCAGAGGTCTTCCGGTTTCTACGACGCACGCCATCGTCGGTTCAATTGCAGGAACCGCTTCCCTCGCCTACGGGTTTGGTGGCGTCAACTGGCTATCTTTGGTTGGCAAGATCGCCTTACCTCTGCTGCTCAGCCCAATCGTGTCACTGGTTCTCACCGCGGGCCTTCTCCGCGCTTGGAAAGCATTAGCTACTGGTTCCGTGAACGACTGCGTTTGTGCGGAAATAGTTCAGCCGATGGAGGCCATCGGTGGCGGCGAGGGCGTGATAGGTGTGACCTCTGTTGTGCCACGACTCCACCTTGCGACGTGTGAAGCGAGCGAATGCCTGTTTCCCAAGATCACCCTCAACCATCTGCATTGGCTTACAAGTGGCGCTACCAGCTTTGCTCGCGGACTGAATGATGCACCCAAGATGGTGGCGATCTTATTGAGCGCAGCATTCCTTGCAGGGAGGGTATCTGCCCTGCCACTTACCTATTTTGTAGCGATGACACTCGGCATAGTTGCCGGGAGCTGGATGGCAGGCCAGCGAATCACCGAGGTACTCGCCTGCGAAGTGACGCAAATGGACCATCGGGAAGGATTGGTGGCGAACCTGTCTACGGCAACATTGGTAGGGGTTGGCGCTGCTTTCGGGTGGCCGATGTCCACAACACATGTCGCATCGGGCGCAATCTTTGGAATCGCCTCTACCAAAGACGAAAAGGTGAACGGCAAGATGATACGTACCATGCTGGCTGCCTGGATCATCACGCTACCCGGAGCGGCGCTTTTGGGAGCTATGGTACTCGTCCTGCTTCGCATCGCAGGTTTGCATTGAGCAGGTTCTGTTTTTCTGAATGCTAGGGTTAACAGGCAACTAGCGCCAGAGTACCGACAGACCGCGAATGATCTTACCTGACGTTCCAGAGAATGCGCTTTCAAAAGCCATCCTTGTTACCAATAACTGCACTCCAGTCGAATACGTCGGATAGGGATGGATCGTCGCGGCCAGGTCACTCAGCTTCAGCTTATTGTGCATGGTAATAGCAATTTCCGTGATGGTCTCTCCTGCCCGCTCGCCTACGATACTTGCGCCAACGATATGCCCGCTTTTGCGTGCGATGATCTTGATCAAGCCCAGCTTGTCATCCTCATTCACAGCGCGATCCACTTTGCTTATGTCAAAGGTCATTATCTGTAAATCGTGCTTGTATTTATCCCGCGCCCTCTGTTCGGTAAGGCCGATCTGGGCAACCTCCGGGGCCGTGAAGGTGATGCGCGGCATAGCTTCGGCCATCCCCGCATTGTTACCGGGAAGCAAAGCGTTTCTTACTGCTTGAAAACCCTGCCAGCCTGCCAGATGGGAATACTGCGGTCCTCCAATCACGTCGCCTGCCGCGTAAATGTGACTGGCTGTTGTCTGGAGATGGCCATTTACCTGAATGCCACATTCCGAATAGAGTACTTTTGCTACTTCCAATCCTAGATCGTGTACCAGCGGAGCACGGCCTGTCGCAACGAATAAAAGATCGCCTGTAGCGCTGCCAGCATTTGTTTCCACCGTGATGTTGGGGCCATCTTTGTGCACAGCTACTGCCTGCGCGGCAATGCGCTGCACGCCCTCCTGCTCAAACACTCTGCTGATAATTTCAGAGACCTCTGGCTCTTCCGACGGCAGCAAACGCTCGGCAATGACCACCACTTCAGAGCCAAGCCTGCGATAGGCTTGAGCGATCTCGCAACCAATAGGGCCGCCACCAACGATGAGCAATCTCTGCGGCAGTCGATCATTGTCAAAGATTTTCTGGTAGGTGAAAAATGGAACCTCTGCCAGTCCAGCCAGGGCAGGAATACGTGGCTCTGCGCCGGTGTTAATCAAGATTTTCTTTGCTTGGATCCGCTGCGTTCCCACCTCCAGCGTATGTGGGTCGAGAAACCGTGTTGCACCAAGAAGAACGTCCATGCCTTTTTTACGGAGCGCTTCCGGCATAGTGGGTTCGTAGATTTGCTGGATGGTGGCGCGCAAATAATCGCGGACCTGCGTCATGTCCGTGACAGGAGCACTGACCTGCAATCCATAACGGGAAGCAGTGCGTGCATGATGGGCCACGGTCGCTACTTTGATGAGCGACTTGCTAGGCACGCAGCCAGTCCAGGTGCAATCTCCCCCGATCAAACCTTTCTCCAGCAGAGCGGTCCTCGCGCCCAATTGAACAGCGAAGTCCGCGGCGATCAGACCGGCAGCGCCCGCTCCGATGATGGCAAGATCATATTCCGGCGTGTTCATAGTTCTCCTCATTTGGCTGCACTGCAAGCACCGTTACCTTATGGAGAAGGATCAGCGCATAAATTCCCATGATGACCGTGCCAAGCAGCAGGCCATCGACGTGGAACATTTTCCCCAGCTCCCCCGCCAGCAGCGAGCCGCCAATCGCACCCAAACTCAGCAGAACGGAGTAGAGGCCCATGGCAGCGCCTTTTCCCGTGCCCGTGCCAAGGGACTGCGCCAGCCATGCAAGCGCCGCGGGAGTAAAACCGCTCTCTACCATAATCAGCAGAGCAGTGACCGCTGTGATAGACCCGCGCACAGAAGGAGCCATATTGCCCGAATGGTTGATCGCGAAAAGTCCTAAGCAGACAGGCAACATGGCGAGGAGCGATAGGCGCATGGCAGAGCGAATCTTCATGTGGGGGAGAACAAAACTCCATCCACTGACGCCGATGCCGAAGACGATGGAGTAGCCAAGCAGAAGCCAGCCGACATGCGTCGGATTCTCCGCGAAGATTCCATCCAGATATTGGGAGCCGTGCGACTTCTGTGTCAACAGAAATGGAAGCGTTGGTCCGAGCCAAAGCCCAACCACAGCGTTCACGCACAGCCAGACCGGGGCCAGAGACCGTACAGAGGGACTTTTTAGAGCGCGCAGCAGTCCTGCGAATGCGGCCTGCGAACCATGACTCCTGCTGCCGTTCGCGCCAAAAAACAGCAGGATCGCACAGAGAAGATACGCAACGGCCACCAGGCCGAATGCGTGGAGATGAAAGCGTTGCCAGAATTCGCTCCCCATTAGTCCACCAAGCGCCAGTCCTGCCAGCAGAGAAAGCTCGAAGAAGCTCATCACACGAGCGCGCAGGCCAGGTTCATGGACAGTGGAATCCGCAAGGTAAGCCAGCAGTGGAGGAGTCACAGCGGCCACGCCAATCCCTTCCAGCGTTCTGCTCAGGAAAAATATCTCGACACGCGTGCTGAGGGCAAAGAGTTGCACAGCCAGCGCGCCGATCATGGCTCCAGTCCCCATCAACCAGCGTGGCGAGATGGCGTCGGAAGCCATGCCAAACGGAATCGAAAATAGCAGCTCCGCTGCGAAAGAGACGGCGCCCAGTGTCCCCAGCAGGCGAGCATTTATCGGGAAACCGTGCCCGCTCAGATTTGCTAGGTAGATACCGATGAGAACGCCGCTGGCGCTGCTCGCAATCCGCAGAATGGCGTGTGCGAAGATCGTGACTGCCAATCGGTCTGGGCGTTGGTGCATTCGCAGGTTTGAGTCCTTCATGCCATAGGATGTTTGAGCACGCGAAACGTTACCAAACTCGGTGCTTGTAACTTTATCTTGCTTTGGGAATCCTTGAATTGCGGGTTCTTTGGGTTGATCGTATAACCCTGGGGCCGTACAGTGAACACAATAGGAAGGGTGGCTTCCTTGGAAACCCCGAACGTAGAAACCTTGAACTGCAAACTCCATGCCAATGATCCATCGCAATCGCAAGTCAAGAAAGACGCCGACTACGTTTTCTACGAACTGACCCGCAGCATCTGTCCGCAGTGCAGACAAGTGATCGATGCGAAGATCCTGCTGCGCGACAACAAGGTGTACATGGCCAAGCGGTGTCCGGAGTGCGGTCCGTTTGAGGGGCTAGTCTATGGAGACGCAGAGGCCTACACGAACTTCGGCAAATTCAATAAGCCGGGAACGATTCCGCTGGCCTATGGCACGGAGATCAAAGACGGCTGCCCATTGGATTGCGGCCTGTGTCCGGATCATCAACAGCACACCTGTCTGGGCATCATTGAGGTCAACAGCGCCTGCAATATGGATTGTCCGCTGTGCTTCGCCGATGCGCGGCCTGGTTTCAGCTTGACGATGGAAGAAGTGGAGGCGATGCTGGACGATTTTGTTCGCACCGAAGGCAGCCCGGAGGTGGTCCAGTTCTCCGGGGGCGAGCCGACCATCCATCCGCAGATCATCGATTTTGTGAAGGCTGCTCACGGTCGCGGCATTCCGTTCGTCATGGTCAATACCAACGGTAAGCGCATCGCACATGATGATCGCTTTCTCGAACAACTCAACGAGGTGCGTCCCTCTCTCTACTTCCAGTTCGATGGCTTTGAGCGCGAGACCTACCGCATTATTCGCGGAGAGCCGGACATATTGGAAGAAAAGCTGCGCGCACTCGATCGGCTCGCCTCGATTGGCCTCAACGTGACACTTGTCCCAGCGATTGAGCGCGGCGTGAACGACCATGAGGTCGGAAAGATCGTTGAATTTGCTATCAGACACCCTGCGGTCCGCGGCATCAATTTTCAGCCAGCGTTTCACGCGGGCCGCCACATGCAGCATGATCCGATGCAGCGAATCACTATCCCAGACATTCTCAGGATGATTGAACAGCAAACATCCGGCAAGTTTGTCGTCAGCGACTTCATTCCTGTTCCTTGCTGCTTTCCTACCTGCAACTCCGTTACTTACGCCTTCATCGACGGTGAACAGGTGACTCCGCTTTCGCGCATCGTGAATGTCTATGAGTATCTCGACTACATCACCAATCGAGTGATGCCGGATTTCAGCCTGGAGATCAAGAAGGCGCTCGAAGGACTCTGGTCGTCCTCGTCGGTCTCCGGTTCGCAGAAGTCGGCGGAGCAGTTTGCCGTCTCCTGTCAGGCGTGCGGACTGCCGGAGAGCTTGACTGTCGGCGACATTGCCAACAATATGCTGATGATTATGTTGCAGGACTTCATGGATCCGTGGACCTTCAACCAGAAGAACCTGATGAAGTGCTGCAAAGAGTTTCTGCTGCCTGGCGGTAAGCAAGTACCCTTCTGCGCCTACAACACGATTGGCTACCGGGAGCAGGCCCGCGCACAACTGGAAGCCATGGAACCCGAGCGCAAGCAGGCGCGCCGCGATGGACGGCCATATGAACTGAAACCCATTGTCTTCGATCTCAAGACAGGGATACCTCGCAAGGAAACGAGTACCCTACAACAGATCGAGCAGAAGAACGGATCACATTAAAGAGTGCGCATGGAAGAGCAAAGCGTCAAACAGTGCTGCGCCGCTTTTTATGGAAGCGATTTTGCACGCCTCTTGCTGGGAGACAGCTTTCATCCAGGTGGCACGGAACTCACGCATCACCTGGGCGCGTTACTCGGGCTAACGACTGCTTCCAGCGTGCTCGACGTTGCCTCAGGCCGCGGCACCAGCGCGTTCCATCTCGCAGAGTCCTTCGGCTGCCACGTTACTGGCGTTGACCTGAGCAAAGAAAACGTGCGCTTTTCCGCAGAGGAAGCCCGCCGGCGGGGATTGAACCAGCAGATCAGCTTCCAATTCGGCGATGCGGAACGCCTGCCGTTTGCCAGCAACACTTTCGACGCCATAGTCTGCGAGTGCGCTTTCTGCACCTTCCCCAGCAAACAGATTGCCGCCAGCGAGTTCTATCGGGTGCTCAAACCGGGAGGATTGCTGGGTCTCAGCGACCTGACGCGAATGGAAGCAGCCCTTCCTGATCTGGAAGGACTGCTGGCCTGGATCGCCTGTATCGGGGATGCGCTGCCGGTCGAACATTACATTAAAATCTTGCGTGCAGCTGGATTGCAACTGAAGGCTGTTGAAGATCAAGGCCATGCCTTAACAGAAATGGTGCGGCAAATTCAGGGAAAATTGCTGGGAGCTGAGATCCTGTCCAAGCTGAAAAAGATTGAACTTCCCGGCGTGGACTTTGCCACGGCGAAGCAATTCGCCCAAACCGCGCTGCAGGCCACGCGCACGGAAAAGCTAGGCTATAGCGTCATTGTTTCGAGAAAGTGATCCTCGAATACAGGCAGACCGTTACGTTCAAGGCACCGGAGCAGTTCCGGCAGAAACATTCTCCCCGGTCGCAAACTCCAGATTCGCCAGCATTGCCCGGTAGTCGATGCCGGCTTGGGTAGCTTGCTCGCCCGCCCTGGATAGATGCACCTGCGCCTGCATCACATCGTAGGCGGAGATCAGATGGGCAGCGTAACGTGCCTTTGCCAGATGAAGGGCCTGTTCCGCGGCGGAACGCTCTTGGGTGAGAGCACGTACCTGCGCCTGTTTATCGGCAAGTCCGTAATACGATCGACTTACTTCAAGTTCGACCTGTTGCCTCAGCAGGTTGTTGTCGGCCTGGGCCGCATCCACCTCAGCCAGGGCTTCCACGCGCTCCGCCTTCAGGCGTCCTCCGGTATACACCGGCATCTGGACGCCAACGGCGCCCACTCCATGCTGCTGGTCAGGCTTGACGGTTGAGTCGTTGAAACGTCCGCCCCCGCCGGCGGCAAAACCGTTCACCGTGGGCCGACTCTGTGCGCGGGCCAACGCCAGGTCTTCACGTAGGGCCTGCACCGTAAGGGAAGATGCCTTCATCTCCGGTCTTGTGCGCAATGCGGTTGCGATCTCGTTGGGCAAAGGCGGTATACCGGTCTGTACCGTAGCCGGCATCAACAGGACTGGCTCAACGGAGGTCTCTTCTGTCCCCATTGCGGTATCGAGCGCCGAATACGCAGCATGCAGCGCCTCTGTTGTATGCACCCGATTGCCGTGCGCCCTGGCCAGGTCTGCCTCGGCCTCAACCACGTCATGTTTTGAGGCAAGTTTTGCCTCATAGTAAGCGGACGTGCGCCGCACCTTCGTTTCCTCAGCCTGTTCGGTTACGTGCGCAAGCTGGTCTAGATTGGTCGCGGCAATCGTGAGCAGATAGGCCTGCGTCACAGCAAGAACAATACGCCGGTCCTCGGCCTGCTTCTGAACTACTGTAGCCTGTGCCCTCAGTTTTGCGGCGGCCAAGGCGTGATGGATGCGTCCGAAGTCGAAGATCGCCTCCGATAAATTCAGCGAGCCTGCAAAATTGCGATAGAACGGGGACGCTGGAAAACCCGTCAGGTCGAGCGCGTTCGTCGCGCCCGAGAGGCCCGCTTTGGCAATCCCCGACACCGACAGCTGGGGATAATACGCCGCGCGTACTTCGCGTACCTTCGCCTCCGTCTCCTGCTCCCTGGCCTCGGCCTTTTGTAGAGACGGCTGGTGTTCGAGGGCCGTCGCAATCGCCTGCGGAAGCGTCAGGGTGTTTTTCGTGGGCACAACAGTCTGCGGTCCAATTCCTTGCGCAAACACGTTGAGCGCGAAGACAGAGAAGACAGAAAAGATCAGCGGTAGATAGATAGAAGAAATTCGCATGCTACTGACTTCCATCCTGTTGATCGTTATTTGCCTGCACAGCCATACCGTTTGCCAGGCTTTCACTGGTGCCGACGACTACATCGTCCGACCTCGATAAGCCGTTGACGCTTACATGAATGCCGTCATCGGATAAAGGAGTTACAAAGACCTGATATGCCTTGCCGTTACGGATCACATAGACGTAATTGCTGTGGTTCTCGCTTGCCTTCGTCACGCTTTGGCCGGGCAGTACCTGATGCAGCGCTGCGGATGGAAGGACCACGGAGCCGGCGAGTATATGAAGCCTGGCTGTGGCGCTGCCGAACATTCCTGCTTGGAGCGTTTCTTTGGGGTTGGGCAGGTCGATCTCTGCGCGCATGGTGCGACTTTGCGGGTCAATCGCCCCGGCGAAGCGAGTGATGGTCCCGGAGAACACAAGCCCAGGCAGGGCGTCGAGTTGTATGGTTGCGGGTTCTCCGCGATCAACAAAGGAGACCTCCCGCTCCGGGATGGTCAGAAAGACTCGCACAACGTCAGTGTGTGAAACCGTGAACAGCGGCAAAGCGCCGGTGTTTGAACTGCTGAAGTTCTGGATCAGATCTCCCGGATTGACCGAGCGCTGGGTCACGATTCCGTTAAATGGAGCGCGAATCGTGGAGTATTGGAGCAGCGCTTCCAGCCTGCCGATTTGCGCCCTGGCACTGTCGACGCTCGCTTTCGCCAGTTGCAGGGCGCCGTGTGCCACCTGTGAATCGGTCGATGCTGTGTCCACGTCTTGTTGTGCCACAAAATCCGGATCGCTCTTCCGCACCTGCGCAAGCCGCTGGTAACTCAACTGCTTCAGATTATTGGACTGCTCGGCCTGTAGCTCGCTCGACTGGGCTTCCTCCAGCCGTGCCTTTGCGTCGGCCAGGCTCTGTTGCAATTCCGGAACCGCGATGTGCGCCATCACGTCTCCCTTGCGCACGCGAGAACCGATGTCTACCCGCATCCGGTCCATATATCCCGCCACCTGAGCATAAATGGGCGTCTCCTCCCAGGCCGAGACAGTCGCGGGAAGAGTTAGCGACTCATAGTTGTTTTGCAGCCTGGGATGCACCGTGGTCACGGTCGGCAGCGCATCGGCGGCTGAGGAAGGAGCGTTATGGGGTACTCTTGTGGCGCGGAAGATCAGGATCGCTGCGGCCACCACCAGAACAGCGATCGGCACTAGGGCCGCTTTCAAGGTGCTCTTCATTGTTCTCCCTCGACAGAGTGGTTTTGGTTCGATGCGTGAGGCCTCATCGTGATGTAGAGCAGAGGAACAACGAACAGCGTCAGTAGAGTGGAGGCCGCCAGGCCTCCAACAACAGCGCGAGCGAGCGGCACATTGGCCTCAGCGCCCGGCGATAGGTCAAAAGCCATGGGCAGCAGGCCGGCAATCGCTGCGATGGAGGTCATCAGAATAGGCCGTAAACGGATGCTGCTCGCAGTCACGACGGCCTCTGTTACAGCCAGTCCTTCGCCCAGTTTCCGGTTGGTAAACTCGACCAGCAAAACGCTATTGGATACTGCAATGCCGACCATAAAGATGGTCCCCAGGTAGGACTGGATGTTGACCGTCGTTCCGGTAAGCAGCAGCATGACGATAACGCCGATGAGTCCCAGCGGCACCGCAATCAGAATGATGACGGGTTCGACGAAGGAGCGGAACTGCGCCACAAGCAGCAGGTAAACCAGTGCGATTGCCATCAACAGGCCAAAGCCCATCCCGCTGAATGACTCCCGCATGTTCGACGCTTCGCCCCTCATCACAATTCGGTAGCCGCTTGGGATCTGTATCTTGTCCAACCGACGCTGGATTTCCGCGGCTGTTGAGCCGATGTCGCGTCCGGAGACGTTGGCATAAACGTCTGTCACGCGGGCTATGTTCCGATGGTCTACCTCGACCGGAGCTTCTCCGCGGCTGATGGTGGCCACGTTACGCAGCAGCGTTGGGTCATGCTTAAGAACATCCGTGCCCTTTGCGATCATGTCCGGATCGGTAATCGGGATGTCCTGGAGCGTCCCAATGGATTCGATTTTGCTCTCGGGATATTGCGCGCCCAGGAAATAGTGATTGCCGTTGTGGTCGTCCACCCAGAAGGCTGGCTGGAACGTCACACTCGAGTTCAGCGCGGTCAGGATGTTCTTGACCACGTCCGCAGCATTCAGGCCGAGATAGGCCGCCTTCACCCGGTCGATATGTATGTCCAGCCTCGGATAGTCCAGCTTTTGCTGCACTCGCACGTCCACCGTGCCGCCTGTGGCCTCGACGGCCTTCTTTGCCTCTTGGGCCAGTCCCTGCGCTGTTTCAAGACTGTTGCCAATGACCTGCACGTCGATGGGCGACGGCAGCCCACCGTTAAGCGCGGAAGAAAGCAGCCCTCCTGTGTCAAAAGCGAAGCTGACGCCGGGAAACTCCTGGGGCAATATCCGGCGAAGACGCCGCACATAGGCTTGAGACGCAACGGTATGGTCCTTGTTTAACTGAACGGCAAAGAAGGCGTCCATCGGCCCCGAGTTCGGCGTGTAAGCAGCCGGCCAGTCATACAGGATGCCTATATTGGTTACGATCGTATTGAGATCATGCGCCGGGATCGCTTTGCGCAATGCCTTTTCCACTCGGTAGGTTATCTGTTCGGTGTCTTCAATGCGGGTCCCGGAGGGGGCGCGCATCAGGATGGTGAACTGCCCGGCATCGACCTGTGGAAACAACTCCTTGCCCAGCAAGGGATACAGAAACAGCGCCAGCACAAAAATGCACGCGGAGCTGGCAAGGACCGGCCACCGGTAGTTGAGGGCCCACTCAAGGGTTTGCCGGTAGCGCTTCTCGATGAAGCTGGTTGACGCAGAAACTCGCCGCAAAACGCTGTCCCGATCAGCATGCTTACTTTCCGGCTTCAGGAAACGCCGCGCGAAGACCGGCACCAGCATCATCGCAAGAACGTAAGATGCCGCCATGGCAAACGCGACCGCCAGCGCCAGCGGCTCGAAGAGGAACTTCCCCATACCCTTGAGAAAGATCACCGGGAGAAACACGATCATGGTCGTTAAGGTCGAAACAATCACGGGCATCGCGACCTCCTCCGCGCCATCTTTGGCAGCGACCAAGGAAGGTTTACCCATCTCCAGGTGCCGATTGATATTTTCGATGACCACAATGGCATCATCCACTAGTCTTCCCACGGCCAGCGCCAGACCGCCCAGCGTCATGCTGTTGATGGTGTTGCCAGTGACAAACAATCCAATCACGGCAGCCAGTATCGACAATGGGATCGCGAGAAACACCACGCCTGTCGATCGGATGCTGCCCAGAAACAGTAGCACCATCAGCCCCGCGAGGACCGCACCGAGAACTAGCTCCTTTTCAAGAGATCCCAGGGACTGCCGGACATAGACTGACTGGTCGGCGATGATGTTCATGTTGATCCCGGCGGGAATGCGGGCCTTTAGGCGGGGAAAGGCGCTGCGGATACTATTTACCACCTGGACGGTATTGGCCCCCGGCTGCCGGTAGATCGGAATATAGACCTCGCGCCTGCCGTTCACGTGAACGATATTGTTCTGTATCTCGAAGGAATCCTGCGCATAGCCGATGTCCTTGATGAAGACAGGGGCGCCGTTGACGATGTGCAAGGGGAAATTGTTGATCTCGTCGACTCGGGGAACCATCCCGTTGGCGGAGATCAGATAATCCGTCTGGCCGATCTTTGCGTCTCCCGTAGGAATAAAGACGTTCCATTTGCGAAGCGCATTGGCGACATCCAAAGGCGACATGCCATGCGCTGCTAGCTTGATGGGATCGACATAGACGAGAATTCTGCGGATGCGTCCGCCAAAAACCGCAGGTGCGATTACTCCCTGAATGCCGCTGAGCATGTTGCGCACATTGAAGTATGCGACATCGTATAGCTGTGTTTGATCGAGAGTGTTGCTGGAAAGCGTCAGCAGCGCCAGCGGTATGCTTGCCGTCGGGTCATACGGCATGACCATGGGAGGGATCGTGCCCGGCGGCAGATAGTACAGATCGGAGCTGGCCAGAGAGGAGACCTGAGCTAACGCCGCATTCGGATCGATATCGCTCCGGAAGTAATCGCGCACCACGCTCACTCCCGTCAGGCTTTTTGACTCCTGCCGCTCCACGCCATTTGCCTGCGAGGTCCACCGTTCAATTCGGTTGGTAGTATCGCGTTCCATCGTCTCGGTTGGCATTCCTGGGTACAGCGTCAAAATCTGAACTGCCGGCGTCTTGAACATCGGCAGGATGTCGAGCGGAATCCGGAATGCGACGGTGATGCCGAATAAAAGCAGGGCGAGGATGGAGACAACGACTAGATAGGGATTTCGTAGCGCAAATCGAACCATGAAAGATAACTCGCTCTTACAAACTCAAACCGATGTTTTCCAAAGGGGGTCTATGGGGTCTGCTGCCGTATCGCCTCAGCGATTTGCTGCATCGAGGAATCGTTCAGCGTAGCGACGACGTCATACACTAGGCCGCGATGGCACCAAAGAACTGAGCGAACGCCATGGCCTGAGGTTTCCACGTTAACCTGCATTTTTTCGCGCTCGTATGCTCTGGGCTCGGCTGCTACGAAGATGGAGATGGATGTATTGCTATCGTTGTGGTGATATTGCAGCAATGCCGCCTTGCGTCCCGAAATGTCACAGATACGGGCAGTTTTGAGCGCCGCTCCTGGGACTGTCGGCACGTGGACAGGAAAGTCTACGCGGCCTTGTAACCATTCCTCCGCCTGCTGTGGCGAATCTGCGGCGATTTGCTCCCGGCCTGGAAGGTATTGCAGATAGTCGGCGACGAAGGCCTGCGCCAAGCGTTCGGGCGAGGGAGTGTAGCGATCCCACAAAATGCCCGCCGTGGCACCGGCCAGCAGCACAACCGCTGCCGCAGCCGCCATCCATCGCCGCAGATCACGCCTCTTGCTGGCGTTCGGTCTCTCAACCATTCCGGAGATTCTCCGCCGTAGCGCAACAGGAGCCTGCTCGCTGTTTGCCAGCTTCTTAAGTTCAGCGCGCAAGCGTTCTTCCTCCTTTTGGAACATCTGACACTGGCCGCATTCCACAAGGTGAAGGCGCGCTTCATCGGAGAGCGTTCCGTCTTCATGGTCAAGCAACCGTTGCTTCCGGTATTCCTGGCAGTTCATGATTTCCTCATCTTCCTGGTCGCATAGACGGAGAGCATCTGGCGCAAGGCGCTCCGGGCACGGGCGAGCCGCGAAGCGGCCGTGCCAATCGGACAATCCAGAATGGTTGCAATCTCGCGAAGACGAAAGTCCTCTGCATCCGAAAGCCACACGACAATGCGTAGATGTTCCGGCAAAGATTCGAGGGCGCGACGCACATCCTCCGCCGCAACCAGGGCCGGGAGCGGATCAGCACAACTCCCGGATTCCGCCATCTCAGGATCGCCCGCTTCATCCTCCCTCCATCGCTTGCTGCGGCGCTTGCCGCTGAGGAACGTGTGGTAAAGCGTTTGAAAGAGCCAGGCGCGCCAATTGCGCACGATCGTATCTCGCCTCTCCCATGCCCGTGCGGCGGTCTCCTGGGTCAATTCCTGCGCCTCATCCGCATTCCTCGACAGGCGGAGCGCAAACCGGTAGAGGTCATTTAAGTTGTCCTGCAGAGCATCAGACAGGGATGTCCTCTCCGAAGGGCGATCGAAATTGATCGGAATGACCTCATTTTTCAGCATTGGCAGTAGTAGGACGCCTGGGGCACAAATAATTATCCATAAATCGACAAAAAATCGGAGGCAAGCTAAACAGCCAATCTCAGAACGTTCATGATACGCAGCCGATCCCGCCAGACTTGGCACTGAAGAACAGATTTACGGCTGAGACCTATTGACCTCAAGTAAGGCCGCGCTTCCGGCATAGAGTTTGACGGTATGACGCCGGGACTCAAGTCTGAAACTTCCGCTTCTCATGCCATCGTCCGGCATGTAGATTGAGTCGAACCCATAGAGGCCACATGCGCTGGCGGAAAAGATGGCCAGTGATTGCTCTCGAGTTGTGCCGTCGCAGCGGAAATTTGCGTATCGATCTTCGTATGTATTCGAGATCAATCGACCAAATACACCGTGTTTGCGGATATACCCGACGACATCACCGTCGGAGGACAGCAGTTCTTTGCCGATTGGAGAGAATTCGTCCCCGCCGATAAGCACCATCGTGCCCGGGGAGTCGGTTTCGTCAGTATAGTGAGGAGCGCTTGCCTCATAGGATTCAATGGTGCTCGCCAGGGCGCGCATGGAGACATTCAGAGGCATCTCCAAACCCTTCGTCACGATCTTGTCAAAGCGGATGGAGAGGTAAGAGGGCCGTTGCACTGCGTATGGTGCCGGGGCAAAGATAAAAGGCCGCGATTCGACCACATGGCCAACCATTGAAGCGCCTTTGGGAAGAATCTGACCGTCAGGCAAGTGGACGACCTGCATTGTCTTCGCTACGACGGCATCTCCCGGTTTTGCCTTTCCGGCATCAAGCGTGTGTGTGAAGCGCACTGGAATTGCTGTAGAAGCAGGCAGCACTGCGGCGTGGCACAATTTGACGCTTATCCCAATACTGACGACACCCGCAATCAGGGCTATCGCTCTCGCACAAAGCAATCGGTTTGCACGCATCATTGTGGCGCCTCTTTCCACTTTGTTTCTTTTTCATTTGGCAATATCAGCAACTGACGGCCGACCGTCGCTGTCGAACTGTGCATGGCGATCCATTTGCGTCTGTATGACGCCTGGTGCCCTGATTTTTATCTGGAAGCGACGGAGCGACTGGAATCTGAATGGGAGGTAATAGAGGATGTCAATGCTTTAGGTCAGGAACACGCCCAGGCAGCCCGCGAGGGCCGCGCAAGCCGCGAAGAAGCTTGACAGCGACGATGCGGGAGCTCCCCGGAGTTCATCGCGGGGAACGTGGAGGAGAAGCCGAAGTGCGATGCAATGGCGCCGGAACACCAGGCGCTTTTATTTTTGAGTAACGCAGTAGACAACCGAGGTATTGGAGTGCGTTTTTGAAAGCGCCACATCCGAATAAGCCGTCAAGCTCGGCAAGAATTCACAGCATATAGGGAATATCCGAGGAGTTCGTGGGATAGGCATAAATCATGTGCCTGAGATCGGTCGCACGCAGCTCTGATCGGATTGCCAATGCAAAAAGATTGATAATCTCCTCGGCTTTTGGACCGAACAAATGCGCGCCCAGGATGCGCTCACTGTCTTCCTCGATAAGAACTTTGAAGCCCGATCTCTTTATCCCTATACGCCGAGAGGAATACCAGGATGTGGTGTCCTGAGAATTCACCCGGAATTTCAAACCATTCCTGGTTGCATCCTGTTCAAGTAGTCCCACCGAAGCGAGCGGAGGAGTTGTAAAAACTACAGTTGGTATTCCCAGATAATTTGGCTTCCGCTGATTTCCGTCGAGGAGATTCCTGGCAACCGCATGGCCTTCCATGCTCGCCACTGGGGTCAGGGGCATTCCTGCGGTACTTGCGGCGTCGCCCGCTGCATACACCGACGGATTTGAGGGACTCTGGAGATATTCATTGACCACGATACCTTTGTGGTCACGCTCGATACCAGCCGTTGCCAGATCCAGGTCATCAATCTCCGGCACGCGTCCTGCGCCATGTACCACCATGTTTGTTTCGAACTTCTGCTCAGCGCCATTTACGGCGGTCGTCACTATGAAGTGATTTCCAGCCTGCTCAATCGCTTTGACGGCTGTGTTCAACTGGATGTCGATACCCGAATCGCGACTCGCGCTGACGAGCTCGTCGACGAGATCGGGATCAAAGCCCTGCAGCGGCCACGCGCTGCGATGAAGGATTTGAACTCGCGCACCCGCTTGGGCTGCTATATGAGCAAATTCGAACGAGATGTACCCTCCCCCAACGAACAAGATATGGGCAGGGAGTTGCTCAAGCTCCAGGAATTGTTCACTCGTTTTCAGATATTGTTCGCCGGGGATATCCAGGTGGGCGGGCATTGCTCCTGCCGCGATGACTACGTGTCGAGCCGTGAGTATGTCATCCCCGATTTGGAGTGTGTTCCGATCCAGGAATCGCGCACGTCCGTGAAATGAGCTGATCCCAGCTTTTGAAAAGCCATTCTCCCGGTTTTCGGGTACAGGGTCAGTAAATGATCTTTTGAAGCGGATGAGCGCGGGCCAGTCTATTTCGGGGCCGTTTAGTGAGATCCCTTTCCCGCTCATACGATGGCTCCAGTCGCGAAGTTCGGCGACGCCGACGAATACTTTCTTCGGATCACAACCTCGCAGTGCGCAAGTGCCTCCGAACGGCCTTGAATCAATGATTGCGACCTTCCAACCAGCAGAGCGGCATTTGAACGCGACAGTAGCTCCGGCCGCTCCGGTTCCAATCACAATGAGATCGAATGTTTGCCGCATGCTTTCCTCCGGTTATCTAACATCATGTCTTGCGTCATCGACAGCTTCAGCAGCAGCCGCAGCTTTCAGCCCGCCAGGCCGCACGACCTTCTTTGAGTAATAACGGCAGCGCCGCCAGCGCCGCTGCTGAATCAAACCACGCGATACGAAAGATTGCATTCAACACCAGGCCGACCAACGTAATAACAGCTAGATACGCACAAGTTGCCGATTGGACGGCATCAGCCGCGAGGGCAACATTGTCGATCCGGCGCGCTTCTCGACGTTTCAGCCAAGCCAGGACCGGCATGGCCAAAAGAGCCGCAACGGTGATGCCCATGCCGAGAAGGCTGATCTCAGGCTTCAGGCGCAGTGCTGCTCCGAGAATGGCAGTAACGGCGACAAAACCGGCGAGCGGGGCTCAGACGTATTTTCGCAAGCTGTCGACTGCAATCCGGTGAAACCTGACGACATAGAGGCTCCTCTTGTTAGCGATTCCCCGTATGACAAAAAGTTACGAATAGGATTATGCCTCTAAGCTATTCTGTCGTCGGAGAACCTTGGGGTGACCTGGAACCCCTGCTCAAGAATCGCGGTTCGGATGCCATCCGGGTCAGCTTCGCCTTCGCGGTAGACGACGGTAATGGTGTGCCGCTCTACGTCGCCCTTGACGTCCTGAATGCCGCTCAATTTTGTAATAGCGCGCCGGATCGCGGCGATACAGCTCTCGCAGTGCATGTTGAGAACATTGAACGTCATTTCAGTCTGCCGGCCCGCGCGCTTCTGAGGCAGTAATCGCCCGGCGAAAGAGTTCGTGAGGACCGTGGTGACGCTGGCGATCATGGCGACCATGGCCCACACTGGATGTAGCAGCCCCGTAATTGCCAACGGAACACCGATGCCATTGAAAGCGAACGCCAGCGAGAGGTTTTGAACTGTTTTTCTGTAAGAACGTCGGCCAATGTAGAATGCGTCGACAACTGCCCCGAGGCGTTGTCCCACCAGCACAACGTCGGCGGACTCGATCGCAATGTCCGTTCCAGCGCCGATCGCGATGCCCACATCCGCCTGCATCAGAGCTGGGGCGTCGTTGATTCCATCTCCTACCATCGCCACGCGAAAGCTTTGACCTTGCAGCTCCCGGATTACGGCAGCTTTGTTCTGTGGCAGGACTTCCGAGCGATAGTCTGTGATTCCAACCTGCCGGGCAACAACCTGGGCGGTCTTGGCATTGTCGCCGGTCACCATCATGGGTTCAAGCCCGGCAGTCCGCATGCGTTGAATGGCATCTCTTGCGTCCGGCTTAATCTGGTCGGCTATGCCGATCAGACCAGCCAATCTGCCGTCAATCGCAAGGACTACGACGGTGTCGCCTTTCGCGCTCATCGTTTCAATCTGCGCGATGGCGGAGGCGACTTCTATGTGTTCGCCTTGAAGGAACTGTGGCTTGCCAATAAGCACACGATGACTCTCGACGTTCGCAGTCACACCCATACCGGGGGTCGCCTCAAAGTCGCTAGCGACTGGAATCGATAAATGTTGCGCTTCTGCAGAAGCCACAATTGCCTGAGCCAACGGATGCTCGGAAGATCGCTCCGCCGCGGCCGCGAATCGTAGGATTTCATCATTATTCCAATCCGATTCAGACTGGATGTCGGTGACGGATGGTTCACCTCGCGTAATCGTGCCCGTCTTATCGAGGACGACTTTGCGAATATCCTTGAGAACCTGAAATGCTTCGGCGGAGCGCATGAGAACTCCGTGCTCGGCAGCCATGCCGCCGCCGCGGATCATGGCGAGAGGGCTGGCCATACCGAGGGCGCACGGATAGCCCATGACCAGCACGGCAAGCACGGCGAAAATTGCGCGCGTCCAGTCCGGCGAGCCGGTCACCAGCCATGCACCCAGGCTCCAGATGACAAAAGCAAGAAAGGCCGCTCCCAAAACGGCAGGTACATAGACGGCAAGTACACGGTCCACCAGCGCCAGAATGCCCGGTTTGAGGGCGCGCGCTTCTTCCACGCTTCGAGCTACTTGATGCAGGAAGCTCTCTTTGCCGACTTTTGTCACTCGAACCAGCAAAGTCCCGGTCTGGTTCATCGAACCTCCGATGACTTCGTCGCCGGCTTTCTTGGCCTGGGGCATCGATTCCCCTGTAACCAGGCTTTCATTGACGCCGGACCTGCCATCGATGACTTCTCCATCGACCGGTATCGATTCTCCCGGCCGTACACGCACCGTATCCCCGGGCCGAACCTGTTCGAGAGGTACTTCTTCTTCGGCCCCATCGCGCACAATCCGTGCTGTGGGCGGTACCAGAGACAGGAGTTTTCGGACCGCCTGGGAGCTGCGTGTTCTTACACGCAGGGACACAAAGCCTGAGAGTAGATGGTAGGTGGTAATGAATACCGATACGGCAAAGAAGTCGGCAATGGGAAACGATGACGAGAAGTAGCCGAGTACGCCGCCGATCAGACCGGCAAATGCCCCAAATTCCAGAAGCACATGTTGATTCAGAATTCCGCGGCGCAAACTGGCCCACGCCATCTGGAGAATGTGCCACCCTGGCCCAAATACTGCCGCCAACGCCAGAAACGGCATGAGTAACGGCAAAGGTGGAGGTGGCGGGTTGGATACTACGCCAGCCCACATCAGACTCATCATGGTAACTGCCACCAGCGCAAAAGTCGCAGCCAGCATCAAGTTGTTCCGTTCTCCCAGCATGATCGCCTGTTCTTCTTCGAACGTGAGCACTTTTCGGGGATCGCGAACGGTATAGCCGAGATCGATGATTAACTTCTTTAGCTGCTGGGTCGATGCTTTGGCCGGCTCATATTCGATCAGGGCCTCTTCGTGGGCCAGATTCACACTCGCCCGCCGCACTCCTTCCGTTCTCTCCAGTGCCTTGGTCAAACTGGCCACGCAGAAGGAGCAGGACATTCCGTCGATCTTTAGCTGTAGCTTCTCGACTCCGCTCCCTTTGCCAAAGCCCTTCGGGGCCTCCGCCAAATTTTCGGTTTCCTGAAGGGAAATCATGCTGTATTCCTTGTTCTTACGTCGTATCCGAGTTCATGCAGTTTCGCCTGCACCTGTTCTGGCGTTGTGCGATCTGGATAGATCGAAACGGAAATACACTGTTCCTTTGCGCTGGCCTTTACATTTTCCACGCCAGGCATACGTTTCAACGCTCGCGCAATCCGCTGCTCGCAACTTTCACAATGAATCTTCTGTTCCCCTGTCACGCTGAATTCAAGGTTGGTAGCCATATCTTCCTCCTGTTCGCAAGGTAAGCCCTGTACCTGGGTATAGAGTCAAGGGCCGGTTGCAAGAAGCGCTCGGAGAGCCTCAGCGCTTTCGGAATTTCATGTTGCCGCCCGCTCGAATGCCGTCCGGAGTTGTTGCTCGGTAATCAACCCATCCAGCCGTTCCATTTCTCTCCCCTGCCTGAATACCAGAATGGTAGGAATGCTCTTCACTCCAAGGCGCTCTGCAATGGAGAGATCGCGTTCAATATCGATCCGGTAAACAACAACTCGCCCGGCATACTGCTGTGCCACGGCTTCCAGGCGCGGTTCCAACGCCCGGCAGGGCGCGCAAGTTGCCTGGTAGAAATCGAGAATCACTGGTTGCTGCGCCTGCAATGCCTTCGTTTCAAGCTCGCTGCTCGTAATCGTTGTAACGTTGGACATACCCTTCACCTGCCGTTCTGTGACTGAGGCTGCCGCTTAGAGTCGCCATGCTCCACCATTCGTCCATCCATAAGGCGAATGACACCGTCCACTTCACTGATCATGCGGGTATCGTGAGTGACCACCAGGATTGCCGTGCCCTGATCTTTGCTCACCTTGCGCAGCAGTCGCATCACGCTTAGTCCACGCTCCGTATCCAGGGCCGCCGTGGGCTCGTCGGCTAGGATGATGGCTGGGTTGTTTGCCAGGGCGCGGGCGATGGCTACGCGCTGCCTCTCGCCTCCGGAGAGTTGTTCGGGAAGATTGCCAGCGCGGTCTGCCACTTCCAGATACTCCAGCAGTTCCATAGCACGCGAGTCCGCTTGCCGCCCGAAGATGCCGATTAGTTCCAGGGAGAGTAGCACGTTTTCCTTTGCCGTTAAAAACGGAATGAGGTTGGCAAATTGAAAAATGAAGCCAACCTTCTCACGGCGAAGCCGCTGCAAGTCGAACCTTTTCCCGTTATAGATGTTTTCCCCTTCAAGCAGCACGCGTCCCTCGGTAGGTTCGGTGACCAGCCCAAGAATCATCAGGAGCGTAGTTTTTCCCGACCCGCTCGCTCCCATGATGGCGAACAGTTCTCCAGGACGTACCGCCATGCTGATGCCCTTGAGGGCTTCGACCCGCGTATGCCCTTCGCCATAGCTCTTGGCCAAATCGGTCGCTTCAATCGCGTACTCCATCCGTCCTCCTCCTTAAGTCCCGAGTACGCTGCGTGGGTCTACTTTCGTGGCCCGCCGGATGGCCATAATACTGGCCAGAAACGCAATGACGCTGATGACGATCAGCATCTGCACAACATCGCCGCGGGTCGCCACGACTCTTCTTGGGAAATACGGTTCACTGGCGAACTCCAGCGCTGCCCCCAGGAGGGTGCCTAAAAGCCCCATCAACACCGCCTGTTGCAGGATCATGGCATAGATACGGCGAGTTTGCGTGCCCAGCAGCTTCAGCACCGCGATCTCCTTCAGTTTGTCCAGCGTGAACGTGTAGGTGATGAGTCCGATCACGACTCCCGCAATGACCAGCAGGATGAGGCGGAACAGCGACAGTTGCAGCAGGATGAGCCGGTTGGAGCCCATCAGCTGCATATTCACTTCCCGCGCTGCTGTATACACTTCAAGGTGTTTCCAGCGCGTGATCTCTTGCGCCACCTCGTCCACCGGAACTCCGGGGGCGACTTTCACCGCAATTGCATTCACAAGGCTTACATTTTCGGCGATTTGAGAAGCCTGCTGCGCCAGTGGGCCACCGATACGTGGATCGAGGGCCGCGGCGCCGAGCACCTGTTGTTGCGTGCGTCTGCGTATGTTACGCAGAAGATCGGGATCGGCTTCGAACAAGATATTTTGCGCATCATCGAGCGAGGCGTAGATGACCGGATCGGCAGTGTAGCCGACCATGTTCCTGGTCAGGCCGACTACGGTGTAATCAAAATCTCCCAGACGAATGCGTTCGCCCACCTGCAAACCGGTTTTCACATCCGCGACGATTTCGTAATGGCTCGCTTCGATGCCACGGCCTGCGATGATCGTCGGCGGGCCACCGATGTGTCCCGGCTCATAACCAATCACAATGAACCGCGAATCATGTGGCATGTCTATCCAACCCGGTTCGACCATCGTGCGTGTCCCGATGAGGGTGTTCATATACATGAACTTCATCAGCTGTGTTGGGCGCATCGCACGTTCCACATGGTCCCACGCCATGACCAGAGGGCTGGCTTCGGCCACCCCATGCATCGACTGAATCGCGTGGTAATAATCCTCGGGGAACCTGGAGATTTCAACGAAGGGACCAAGCCAGGCTTTCTGGACGACCCAAAGGTCGGCGCCAGTTGTCTCGGTAATGGTGGATGAGTCTAGGATGATGCCGCGAATGATGCCACCGATCGTCAGCATTACCATCAAGAGCAATCCGACACCAATGGTCGATGTAAGAAATTTGAAAAAATGGTAGCGAATGTCCTTGACTGCCAGGTTCATGCGGGTTCTCCTTTGGAAGGAGCTGCCGTCTGGGTACGAACCTTTTCTCCCGGCTTCAGGCCCATTGGCTTGAGAACAATTTGTTCCCCTAGCTTAAGCTCACCTTCTACAGCAGCCAAAGGTGACCGGGGACTGCTCGCAATGGCTTTTACTCCGATCCGTTTTATTTTTTGATCCGCGCCCACGACAAAAATAAACTGATGGTTGGCCATCGTCATAATGGCGGAGCTCGGGACTACGATTGCATTGTTTACTTTGCCGACTTCGATATACACGTCCGCCCACTGTCCAATCTCAAGCTCTTTCGGAGGCAAGGGAAAAGCGACTTCAACGGTCATCTCCTCCGCACCTGGATCGGCCTGTGGGCTGATGCGGTAGACGTGTCCCTGGAATGGCTGGGATTCGCGGCCCCGTACGATGACCGTCGCGGATTGTCCGGCGTGGAGCTTGCCGGAAAATCTCTGATCCACGTACGCGTTGACCATCGTAATGCTGGGGTCTGCAACAGCTACCACCGGTTCTCCGGGAACGATGGCATCGCCGGGCTGTTTGGGCAGGTTGACGACAACGCCGGACAGATAGGTGAATATTTTCGTTTCCGACAGATTGAACTGCTCGAACTGAACATCGGCCCTGGCAGATCCAACTTCCCGCTGGGTGGCTCGAACCTCAGCCTCCGCAGCTCCTACAGCGCTTGCGGCTGTACGATACTGTTCCTCGTATTGGTCCGCCTCTTCCTGACTGACCGCTCCCGTCGCAACCAGGTGCTTTTCGCGCTCCCAATCGCGTTTCGTTTGCCATTCCGTTGCCCGCTTTGCCTGTTCGGTTGCGAGTGCCGCCTGTACTGTTGCAGCGGCTGCTTCCACATGGGCCTGCGCGCGCTGGATCTCGCGTCGGATATCCGTGTCTTCCAACGTGGCAATCAACTGCCCTTTGCGCACGAAGTCGCTTTGATCGACAAATATTCGTTCAATCCTTCCCGGAATTTTCGCGCTTATATCGGCCTGCTGATCGACAGCGATGGTCCCTGTTCCCTGTACCTCGGCCACAAAATTCTGTCGTCGTACCTGTGCAACCGCCACCTGAGGCGGCGTGAGAAATTTGGTTTTTACGATGAAAAATGCGATGACAAACAGCAACACATATAAGAGGCGCTTGCCCAGCTTTCTCATGTTGTATCGTTCGTTCGGTTGCCCTTGCTCCGCCTTACCCATTGCTCACCTCTCACTGTCCGGTTTCGCGCTTCAGGGAAGCTGTAGCCGTGGTGTAGTCGGCAAGAGCGCGATAGTAATTTGCTTCCGACGTCAAAAGCGCCGCCTGAGCGTCCAGCAAATGTTCGATAATTCCGCGTCCATACTTTAGCTTCTCTTGTTCAATCCGCAATGCTTCGCGCGCCTCCGCAATCGAAGACTGCGTGGCTTGAATGCGCGCTTCGGCATTCCGCACCTGCAGGGTCGCCGTGCGTGCCCGCTGCATGGCGTCCAACCGCGCCTGGTCCGCCTTCGAGCGGTCTTCAAATTCCAGGCTCTTGGCCTCTTCCACGCGATGATTCAGGGGACGGTCGAAAATCGGATAGTTGAAGGAGAATCCGGCAATCGCGCCTCCCCGGTATACGGAGAATGGATCGGTGCTTTGTTTGAAAAAGTCTGCCGAAAAGGAAAGTGTTGGCCGAAGCTGGGACTTCGCCTGCTCCACAGATTTCCGCGCGACATCCGTCTGCGCCTCTGCAAGTTGGTACTGTGTATTTCCGGTAGCGGCGGCAACAGCGGCCTGGTCTGCGGAAATCGTAACGTCCGGGCGTGGCAGCGAAGTTTGAGCGAGGATAGGAGTATCGAGGGGCCTTCCCATGAGGGCGTTTAGCTGGCCGGCCAAAATCTGCCGCTCATTCTCGAGGTCTATGTCTTCCGCCCGTACGTCCGCCAGCCGCGTATCGACCTTGAGCAGGTCCACGCGCGCAATCTTGCCGACATCCAGCACTTGACTTGCAATACGGTGACTCTCCGTAAGAGCGTTGACAGATTCCTGCGCCGCCTGGACATCCCGCTCGACTTCGACCAGTCGCGCATAGGTGGCGGAAACTTCATATTCCAAATTGCTTTCGACGTCATGCACATTGGTCTGGGCCAGACTGCGCTCCGCCTCAGCGACATGTTTCTTCGCCCCGATCCGGCCACCGGTATAGATCGGCACCGTCGCGGTGGCGAGGCCAGTCAAGTGGCCATTCCCAAATGGCTGGTTGGGTATGTCAGCAAGAGGAGTCAAGGGAAATCCCAGAGCGCTCTCTGTCGGTTGGTTGCTCCCCCGCAGAGCCGCATCCACGTCTACACGGGGCAATTGTTCTGCTTTGGCTGCGGCGACCGCCGCCTGTTTGGTCAGCACACTTTGCTGTGTAGCCGCCAGCAGAGGGCTGTGGTGTTTCGCATAGTCGATCGCGCCATCCAGCGTCAGGGAAGATGGAGTCGTTTGGCCCCGTCCAACGGTACACAGAAGTATCTGGACGGCTATGGCGATTAAGAAGGTCTTTAGCAAGAGTTGGCGCATATGTCCTTCTACATTTCGGTTTTCACGCCTCGACGAATGAGGAACCAATTTGCGGGATAGGTGGTGATGAATCCCACGATCATCGCGATCTGCATCATGAACCAATACACGACACTATTCGGATGAAACGGACGAGCGAAAAAAAATTTGCTTGTCAAAGCCATCCAGGCAAACATGCCAACCTCAAAGGCAACGAGGGAAATTGTGTCCGCCTTAATTGCCTCTTTGATTCCTTCTCCAAATCCGAGATGACGCATCGGCACAATGGCGAAGTATTGAAATGCGATTCCTAAGGAGTACGCGGCGAGAAAATCCCAAAGAAAACTCGCGTAGAGGACGGAGCCAGCGAAAGTAATGCCACTTAGAAAGATGACCCATTCCGCCAAAACATCGCCTAAGCTGCATCCTGCGCCACAGTGGGTGGAACCAACAAAGACAGACTGCCAAAACGGTTTTGTTGTAGAACTACGCGTATCAGTGCCTTTTGATGCGGCCCTGCCAATGCGCCAATATGCCCAAAGCCCGATGGGACCAAGGTAGAGTGCTGTGACTGGCCAAACGACATTCATCACCGCCATGCGTTGTCGATGACCGCCGAGAATGTGAGCAAAAATCGCAAATGCACAAAGGACACCCATAGAAAGCGAAATGACTGCAAGTAGGTGAAGGCATTGCGGGGCCATCGAAATGAACCTCCTTTCGCTAAAGCTGGACGTTTCTCAACCGTAGCGCGTTGCTGATCACCGAAACCGAACTGAAAGTCATCGCTGCGCTGGCAACGACCGGGCTCAGCAATAGACCGACAAAGGGATACAGGATGCCGGCCGCAATGGGCACTCCCAGAGTGTTGTAGGCGAATGCGAAGAAAAGATTCTGGCGGATATTGCGCATCGTCTTGCGGCTGAGTTCGATGGCTCGCACAATGCCGCGAAGATCTCCCTTTACCAGCGTGACGCCCGCACTCTGGATCGCAACATCTGTTCCTGTCCCCATTGCGATTCCCACGTCCGCTGCCGCAAGTGCTGGGGCATCGTTGATCCCATCGCCCGCCATGGCAACGATTCGTCCTTCCCGCTGCAGACGCTGGACGACATTGCCTTTCTCAGTCGGAAGTACCTCCGCCTCCACTTCATCGATCCCCAGTTTTCTGGCGACAGATTCCGCTGTCGTACGGTTGTCTCCCGTAAGCATGACAATCCGGATACCCTCGTTGTGCAGGATGCGAATGGCTTCCGCAGCCGTCGCTTTGATAGGATCGGCGACACCGAGGACTCCAGCCGGTTGGCCATCGATGGAGACAAAGATCACCGTTTGCCCGTCACGGCGCAACTGATCGGTGCGTTCCTGAACGGACGGATCCGATGCCCAAGGCACGGCATCAAATTGCGCGTTACCAACCGTTACGTGATTCCCACGAACAACTCCGCGAACACCCTTTCCCGTAACTGACTGGAAGTTCTCTACACGGTCTAGCTGAATACCCTGATCGTGCGCCCCCGCTATGATTGCCGCAGCCAGCGGATGCTCACTTGCCTGTTCAAGACTCCCCGCAAATGCGATCAATTCTCGCTGTGTGAAGCCGGGTTGCACCGCAACGCTCGCGAGTCGAGGTTTCCCCTCGGTCAAGGTGCCTGTCTTGTCCACGATCAGCGTATTCACGCGCTCCAACACTTCGAGTGCTTCTGCATTACGGATCAGGACACCAGCCGAAGCTCCACGCCCTGTGCCGACCATGATGGACATCGGAGTGGCCAGCCCTAAAGCACAAGGGCACGCGATGATAAGAACCGCCACGGCATTCACCAGTGCGTGTGCCATTCGCGGGTTCGGACCATAGATGCTCCACACGATGAAGGTGACGAGAGAAACGATCAGGACCGCCGGTACAAACCAGCCTGAAACCACGTCCGCCAGGCGCTGGATCGGCGCCCGTGTCCGCTGCGCTTCGCTTACCATTTGCACGATATGTGCGAGCAGGGTGTCGGAGCCTACCCGCTCCGCCCGCATGATGAGAGAGCCCGTGCCATTCACCGTACCTGCCGTTACTTTGTCGCCCGAGGTCTTTTCCACCGGAATCGGCTCGCCGGTAATCATGGATTCATCGACCGGACTTTGCCCTTCGATAACACTGCCGTCTACAGGGATTTTTTCGCCAGGACGCACGCGCAGCCGATCACCGACCGTGACTCGCTCCAGCAATACGTCTTCCTCGCTTCCGTCATCCCGAATCGTCCGGGCGGTGCGAGGTGCAAGGCCAAGCAAGGCTCGGATCGCACTGTTGGTCTGGCCGCGCGCCCGCAATTCCAATACCTGCCCAAGCAGCACGAGGGTAACGATGAAGGCTGCCGGTTCAAAGTACACTGCAAGATGACCGTTGGCTTCACGGAATGCTTGTGGGAACAAGCTGGGGAATAACGTCGCAATGAGGCTGTAAAAATAGGCCGCTCCGGTGCCGATGCCAATCAACGTAAACATGTTGGGGTTGCGGTGAAGAACCGATGCCCAGGCACGTTGGAACAGCGGCCAACCCGCCCATAAGACGACCGGCGAGGCCAACGCAAACTGCAGCCAGACAAGTCCGCCGCCTAGCCAGTGCTGGAGCGGCTGGCTTGGCATCATGTCCGAGATCATCACTACCAGAATGGGAATCGTAAGAACGACACTTGCCCAAAAGCGCCGGCGCATATCGTCGTATTCCGGATTACTCTCGTCCGCAGTTACCGTTCGCGGTTCCAACGCCATCCCGCAGATGGGGCACGCGCCAGGCTCTGACCGCACGATCTCCGGGTGCATAGGGCAGGTATATTCCGTACGCACCGGTGAAGGCGCTACAGCAGGTTCCAGGGCCATGCCACATTTTGGACAGCTTCCTGGTCCCTGCTGACGGACTTCAGGATGCATCGGGCAGGTGTAATCTCCCGCTTCGCACGAGGTAGGCAAGGCGGGAGTGGAGTGTCCGGTTTGGCCGATGTACCGCTCCGGATCAGCGCGGAACTTTTCGGCACAGCCTTTGCCGCAGAAGAAATATGTCTGGTTCTCATAATCGATCGACGCTGCGGCACGTCCCGCTTCGACCGTCATTCCGCACACGGGATCTGCCACAGAGTCCGGCCCACGCCTCTCGACATCAACGTTTGTTAGTTTTTGTTCGGCCATTATGAAAACCTCCTTCAACGCAGGTAGCGGTAGATCAGCTCCAGCAGTTCGTCATACATCTGGCGAGCATCGTCCTTTGTTCCGTGCTTCAAGACGTCGGTTGCGCAGTGCTGCAGATGGTTCTGCATGAGAGCGCGTCCGATTCCTCGCAACGCTTCTTGTACGGATGCAATCTGGACGAGGATGTCAGGACAATACCTGTCTTCTTCCACCATCTTTTGGAGACCGCGAATCTGGCCTTCAATCCGTCGCAGACGGTTCAGATTGGAAGTCTTAATTGCAGGTTCTACTGCCAGGGCCTTACGAATCTTCGGTTTGGGAGGTCTCAAGTCTCTTTCGCTCTGTCGGCGGCGTCGCGGTAGTTTCGGTGCATCTCTGTTCAGTTGATTCCTGGTTAGACTCTCTGGACCGTTGGATTGCGTAGGTCTCATATATACCCCCCATCCCTATTGTGAACACCGCTCGCTTCCATGTCAATGTTGCCGCAATACAGAAAAACGCCACTCTGGTCGAATCAAACTGCCGCTGGAAGATAAACCATGTGAACGATGGAACTGCGCTCTTTCGCAGTAGAACTAATATTCGGAATTTCACAAGACTTTAGGTCATCCTTCAGGTAAAGAGACGGTCGTGTCGCACAATTTACATCCAGTGTTGAAGGCTTCTACTTTCCTTTGGAAGCGATCATGCGCCTTTCCTTGGCGGGACCACCCCATGGTGCGGCAACGTGTCTTTCGCCGGAGGGCTAGCGCAGAAGATAGTGACTGGCCAACTGTTCGAGACAGAGGCCAGAATGAGCAACCCCAGTCCGGCATAGAACACTGGATCGGAAGTCAAGAAGAATTTACCGAACAAAATGAGGAATGAGGCTACAACTCCGAGAATGAATGGTCCATAACCGCGCCGTCTGTGCGCTCGAAATGCAAGCATCCCCACGGCCAGCAGCACAAACACCGCAGTGAGCGGCAAGAGATAAGTTGTATTCGGGACCAAGAAGCCAAGACCCACGGAAGAAAGTAGGCCAGCATAGGCAGGCCAGCACGCTGGGCATGCAATCTTGGGAAGCAATGAAGCTGCAATGCTGGGTACAGCGAGCAGAGTCCTCTTCCAACCGTAAGGTCTCATTGAAAGTCCTCCCCGTTGAGATTTTCAAGAATCGGACAGTTCGCCACAGGTCCGCACCCTCGGCAGCTTTTGATGAGCCGCGAAATACTTGCGCGGATGGCCTGCAAATGCCGGATTTTCTGTTCGACATCGGCAAGCTTCGCTTGCGCTCGCGTCCGGATGTCAGCCTGGCTCGTGTTCGTGTCGACCCGTAGGGAAAGCAGCTCTTTGATTTCACTCAGAGAAAATCCCAATTCCTGAGCGCGTTTGATGAACTGAATCCGGCGTACTGTCTGCTGCTGGTAGATGCGATAACCGGCTTCTGTGCGGTACGCGGGTGCAAGGAGTCCCTGATGCTCGTAGTAGCGAATCGTTTGCAGATTGACGCCGCCGTTTTTGGCCAATTGGCTGATGGTCAGCTTGTCCATAAATCCACGGTAAACCCTGTACTCGGGTATAGAGTCAAGGCGCATTCGGTGAAATTCTGAAGATAATTCGCCTGTTCAGAACTCAGAACATTCTTTGCTTGGAGTCAAGGAGGGCGATGCTGACTTCCACCCAGTTGACGCACTCCACACGGCGGCTCATCGGCGTCTGCTTCCAGCGTGGCACTTGGCGTATGTCCGCGAGCCGACGCAATGTGCATTGGCAGCGGTGGCCGTTTGTTGTGAAAAGCTCTTATCTATTGAGAGGACGTAGCCTTCGGATGAGGAGAACGAGCCTCATCTGTCGTCTTTGTATCCACGGTGCGGATTGCCCCCAAGGCACGTCAGTCCTGCACAAGGGATTGAATGATCGGACAGATGCCGCTCTTGTGCTTCAACTCACAGCGCCGGACCATCTGCTGCAAGGCGTCCCGGATACGTGCAAGGGCCGCAATCTTATCTTCCACGAGATGCAGTTTATGCAGCGCCAGGTCGTGGGCCAGGCTGCATGTCTGTGGCCCGTCTAGCTTGAGCAGTCCTGCAACGTCCTCGAGGCTGAAGCCCAATGTCTGCGCTTTCTTGATAAAGCGGATGCGCTGCACATCTGTCTGGCCATACTCCCGATAACCCGACGAAGGCCGTTCCGGTTCGGTTAACAGCCCGTAACGTTGATAGAACCGTATCGTCTCTACGCCTACCCCGGCAGCTTCCGCCAATCTTCCAATAGTCAGTCTGTATTTCATGCTTGACTCCGTACCTGTGTACGGAGATTACAGTGTTTTCAGGGGGAAAGAAAAGAAGGCACATGTCAGCTGAAAAATCTAAATCTGGAGCGCTCGCGATCGGCGGCTTGGCGGCGATTCTCGCTTCAACCTGCTGCCTGGGGCCGTTGCTGCTCATTGCCCTCGGTTTGGGCGGAGCATGGATCGGCAATCTGTCGAAACTGGAACCGTATCGACCCATTTTTCTAGGCATCGCTCTTGTTGCCATGTTTTTTGGCTGGCGCGCGACTTATCGCCCAGCGGAGGAGTGCAGGCCCGGCGATGTCTGTGCTCTACCTCAGACCAAACGCCTTTACAAGATAATGTTCTGGATCGTGGCAGTGCTGGTGCTGATTGCGCTGTCCTTTCCTTATCTTGCACCACTCTTCTACTAAAGGAGCAAATCTGTGAAAAACCTGAAGAAGCTGTTCGTGTTCCTGATGCTTGCCGTAGCTTTGCCCGCTCTTGCGGCAACGAAAACCGTCACGTTGGCGGTTCCATCCATGACCTGCCCGGTCTGTCCCATCACCGTGAAGAAAGCGCTGAATGCTGTTCCCGGCGTTTCAAAAGTCGATGTCAGCTTTGCAAAGAAACACGCGGTCGTGACCTACGACGATGCCAAAACCAATGTAGCTGCGCTGACAAAAGCGACTGCCGACGCAGGTTATCCCTCAACACCGGAAGGAAAGGCAAAGTAATGGATTCCAGAAGTTGGTTTTCAAAGATGGGAGCTGCCCTGAAAGATGATGACTGCTGTGCCACGCCACATTCGCAGCCGCGCCGAGTTGCCGTGATCGGCAGTGGCGGCGCAGCTTTCGCCGCCGCGATCCGGCTCCAGGAAGAAGGGGCAGAGGTGACGATGGTGGAGCGTGGCACAACCGGAGGCACCTGCGTCAATATCGGCTGCGTGCCGTCCAAGATTCTGATCAGCGCTGCCTATATTGCCCATGTTCGCACCTCCAGCCCATTCGATGGTGGAATATCCGCAGTGCAGCCCCATGTCAACCGGGCTGTGCTACAGGCGCAGCAGCAAGCTCGGGTGGAGGAATTGAGAAAAGCTAAATATGAATCCATTGTCGAAGACAGTTCCAACATTCGGCTGGTTCATGGGAAAGCACGGTTTGCCAACGATCATACGTTGCAGGTGAAAGACGGAAATGGCCCGGAGCAATCTCTCCAGTTTGATCGCGTGTTGATTGCCACCGGTGCATCTCCCGCGGTTCCATCGGTAGCCGGTCTGGCAGATACGCCTTATTGGACCTCCACGGAGGCATTGGCTGCGCAGGAATTGCCCGAGCACCTGATCGTCTACGGGGGCTCCTACGTGGCTTTGGAACTCGCGCAGGCATTTCTGCGGCTCGGAAGCAAGGTAACGATGATCGTTCGGTCCCG
>JAJYGR010000261.1 GCA_021790655.1 Acidobacteriota bacterium
GTCCGAGGATGCAAACAGGGATGACAGGATAGGCGCCGGTGTAAGTGAACAACTGATTCGCGCGCTGCAGGGAATACGTCCCTTCAAAACCCACAAGCTCGCTGCGGATGTGACGAAACTCCAGCATTCCTCCACCGGAGCTGGTTGCACTCTGCGTTTCTTCGCCGCTGTTGAGGCTTGCCGACGCTCCGGTGAATGCACCGTACGCATTCACTCCAACATCCGTCTGTGCAGCGGCGGAGTTCCTCATTGCCAAGGCAAACAGAATGCAGCAAAACAAGAATCGCTTCATCGCGTACCCTCCTGATGGTTTCGCGGTTAGGAGACAAATCGTTTTGCAGCATTGGCTATGTTTGCCGGGCGCGCACCAAGCCGCAGGCAAAGCACAACGGCCGCAGGCACAGCACGGCTTCAAGGGAGGCAAATTGTGCATTCATGGGGGAGGGTATCCTTTCGACGAGATTTTCCAGGGCAAAATAAACGTACACTGCGCGGTGAGCGGCGCGCTCGTCATGAAAACTTGACCTGGAGAAATGGATACCGTGCAATCCTCGTGCATCAGCAGGCGAACGAGAGGCTGACCGCAACTTCAGTCAATATGTGCAAACTAGCGTAGACCCACTTTCGGCGTCAAGAAATTATTTTCTGCTCTACACTTCCACATATGATCTTGCCGCCCGCCGAGTGCTTCTGACCTTGCCCCGGAAAACGTCCCTCATATAGCGCTCTGAGAAGATATCGAAGGAGCAGCGAAGAAGGAGCGTATACCGAGGAAGGTTTACACGTACGAGTTCAAGCAGGAGGCGGTTCGTCTGGTCGAGTCAGGCCGGAGCATCGCGGAAGCGGCGCGGTCACTGGGCGTGGTCGAGCAGACACTGTGGCACTGGATCAAGGCACACAAGGCAGGCAAACTGGCGCCCCATCCTTGATGCGTACTTTGCGGCAAGGGTGGGACGAGCAGATGCCGGCATAACTCTCTTCCGCGTGCCGGATTCGGCACCCACCCTTCCGCGATGAGGCAGCGGAAAGACGGAGCACCCACATTTGTGATGAGGTATCGTATGAAGACATGGATGGGCCACCCGCCAAGAACAACGAAGCTATCCCCACCACTCTGGCAAGCCCCGGCGCATTGAGATTCTGGCTGGCAGTTTGCTTAGTTGGCGTCACGACGGGCCTGGCAGCCGCGGCCCTGACCCGACTGCTTGAGTTGGTTCAGCATATTGCATGGCGTGGATCCGGCACGAACATACTTGCCGCCGCGCGTGGTGCCAGTGCGTGGAGACACATCGCTGTTCTCCTCGCCGCAGCCATCCTGACTGGCCTTGGGCAAGTTGTTCTCAAACAGCTCTCCAGTGGCAACGGCATCGATACGACTGCGGCGATTTGGTTCTATGCCGGCCGCATGCCGACCTTGCGAACACTGAGCAGCGCTGTGTTGTCCATCTTTGCGGTCGCGATGGGCGCGTCCATGGGACGCGAAGGTGCACCCAAGCAGGCCGGAGCTGTTTTCGCAAACGTCTTCTCCGATACCGGAAAACTCTCCGATGAACAGCGACGGTTGCTCGTCGCCTGTGGTGCGGGAGCGGGCATGGGAGCGGCGTATGGCGTTCCACTCGGAGGCGCGCTCTTCGCGTTGGAGGTGATGCGCGGCAAGCTGGCCTTACGCTTCGTTCTGCCCGCACTGCTTGCTTCGCTGATCGCCACCGGGGTCTCCTGGGTGGCTCTGCCGAATGCGCCAACCTACATCATCGCCTCCTTCCCGCTTTCGGCCTCGGTGATCGTGTGGGCGATTGCGACAGCGCCGGTCTTCGCGTTCGCTTCCATCTTCTACGTGCGGCTCGTCCGCTGGGCCGACAAGGGTAAGCCGCGCGGATGGCAGCGATTCATAGCTCCTGGAATCGTCCTCGGGCTGTTGGGAACGATCTCCGTGCACTATCCGGAGTTACTCGGCAACGGCAAGGATCTCTCCCAGTTGCTTTTCACTGCCCAGGTTGGACTGCGGCTGCTGCTGCCTCTACTGCTGCTGAAGCCGCTGGCCACTATCCTGTGCATGCGCAGCGGCGTACCTGGCGGCTTGTTCACGCCCTCTCTCACATTTGGAGCTCTCCTCGGTGCTGCGGTAGGTCACGCGTGGAGCGCGATGTGGCCGGGCGTGCCTCTTGGGTTCTTCGCATTGCTGGGCGCAGGCGCTGTTCTGTCCGCTACCACGCAGGGGCCGATCTCGGCCATTGTCCTGATCCTGGAGCTTACCGGTAGGGACAGGTCCTTCGTTCTGCCGCTGATTTTAATCGCTACACTCTCGGCACTGATCTCCCGTTCCGTTGAGCCCCGTTCGATCTACGATGCGCGCCTGAGCGACGAGCAGATCGCGTCCAGACAAGCTATGCGCGAGCAGGAGTCTTAGCCTACGCGGTAAATTGCGCGCAGAGGTTGCAGGCTTCTCTGATGAGCAATTGCGACCTGCATTCTTGACCCGTTCTGTTCAATACTGGTGGTGCAATATCAGAGCATTTGGCTTGAACTGAAATGGCCTCGCGTGGCAAACGAAACCATCCCAGATGCTTGAATCACCGCCGTCAGTTGAGCCAGGAAGGACGGAAGCGAACATGCTGAGTCTCCTTCTCCACGCTGATCGCCGGTGCGTCGTATTGCAGTGAGTCTCCCGCGCCGCCGAGCAGTTTCGCGAACCGGATTCTCTATGAATCCAGCGCTTTTTTCAAGAGAGGAAATTACATGGAATTGGGCATGATCGGATTAGGCCGGATGGGATCCAACATGGTGCAGCGCCTTCTGCGGGCCGGCCACCAGTGTGTTGCTTACGACGTACATCAGGAAGCCGCACAAGCCCTCGTCAAAGACGGTGCAGTCGGCACAGCGTCGATTGAAGACTTCGCCAAGAAGCTGAAAGCACCTCGCGCAATCTGGATGATGGTGCCGGCCGCCGTGGTTGATGAGACGCTGAAGACGCTTATCCCGTTCCTCGAAAAGGACGACGTGGTGATCGATGGTGGCAACTCCTATTATCACGATGACATCCGGCGCGCTGCCGAGTTGAAGCCGAAGGGGATTCATTATGTGGACGTCGGGACCAGCGGCGGCGTCTGGGGATCGGAGCGAGGTTACTGCCTGATGATCGGCGGCGATGATGGCGCGGTCCGACGCATCGATCCCATTTTTTCCGCACTGGCTCCCAGCATCCATTCGGCACCACGCACGCCAGGGAGAGAGAAGACAGGCGGAACAGCCGAACATGGCTATCTCCATTGCGGTCCGAGCGGCGCGGGTCACTTTGTCAAAATGGTCCACAATGGCATCGAATACGGAATAATGGCCTCTTATGCGGAAGGGCTAAACATCCTGAAGCATGCCAATGCGGGAAAGCAGAAGCAGACCGCGGATGCCGAAACCACGCCGCTGCACCACCCCGAATACTATTCGTACGACTTAAACATTGCCGATATCGCCGAGGTCTGGCGGCGCGGCAGCGTGATTGCTTCCTGGCTGCTGGACCTGTCTGCCATCTCTTTGCTGGATAGCCCTGATCTGGCTAAATTCTCCGGCCGCGTGTCGGACTCGGGGGAGGGGCGCTGGACGGTCAAAGCGGCCATCGACGAGTCAGTTCCTGCACCTGTCCTCAGCGCCGCGCTGTACGAACGCTTCAGCTCGCGTGGCGAAGATGACTTTGCCGAAAAGGTGCTTTCAGCTCTGCGTTTTCAGTTCGGCGGACATCAGGAGAAGTCCGCTGACAGCAAGGCAGGCGCTTGATGGTCAAGCCCCATTCGGACGCACTGGTGATCTTCGGTGTGACAGGAGATCTGGCCCACAAGATGATCTTCCCGGCACTCTATGCCATGGTTAAAAAAGGCGCGCTCAAAGTTCCGGTCATCGGTGTCGCCTTTCCAAATTGGAGCATGGAGCGCTTGCACAGGCGGGTGACGGACAGCATCGAGCGGTCAGGCGGAATCGACAATAAACGCGCATTGCAACATCTTCTCTCCCTGCTCAAGTATGTGAGTGGAGACTATAAAGACCCAAGCACTTTTACAGCGATTAAAGAAGTGCTGGGTAAGGCACGACGGCCTGCGCACTATCTGGCAATTCCGCCATCGCTTTTTGAAACCGTGATCGAAGGTATTGGTACCGCGAAACTCGCTGAACACGCACGCGTTATTGTTGAAAAGCCTTTCGGTCGCGACCTGGCCTCGGCGCAAAAACTCAACCAGGTGGCGCATGCGTTGTTCCAGGAAGACTCCATCTTCCGCATCGATCACTTCCTCGGGAAGGAGGCGATCATGAATATCCTCTATTTCCGCTTTGCCAATTCGTTTCTTGAGCCGATCTGGAACCGTAACTACGTGGCCAGCGTCCAGATCACCCTCTCGGAGAGTTTCGGCATAGGGAAGCGCGGCGCATTTTACGAGACTGCGGGTTGTTTGCGCGATGTAATCCAGAATCATCTATTCCAGGTCGTCGCCCTCCTCGCCATGGAACCACCAGCTGGGCGGGACTTTGGTGCAGTGCACAGCGAGAAGGCCAAGGTCTTTCAAGCCATGCGACCTCTGACGCCTGACGACGTAGTCCGCGGGCAGTACGTCGGCTACCGGGATGAGAAGGAAGTAGCGAAGCGCTCAGACGTCGAGACCTTCTGCGCTCTGCGGCTATTCATCGATTCGTGGCGTTGGGATGGAGTGCCGTGGTATCTGCGCTCCGGAAAATACCTGCCAACCACGGCGACCGAGATTCTGGTGCAGCTGAAGCGACCTCCTCAGAAGCTGTTTGACGACGCGGTGCAGACGGTTAGCAGGCCGAACTACCTTCGCTTTCGACTCTCTCCTGACTCTGCTATAGCTCTCGCTGCCCGCGTAAAGCTTGCGGGGCAGGATTTCATCGGAGAGCAGCAAGAGCTTTATTTGTCAGAAGAGCGATCAGGCGACGAAACACCCTACGAACGACTTCTTGGCGATGCCATGGTCGGCGACGGCGCACTCTTCACGCGAGAAGACGCGGTTGAGGCCGCGTGGGCGGTGGTTGATCCGGTCCTCAAGACCCATCACCGCGTTTGCTCTTACAATCGCCGCAGCTGGGGCCCGAAGCAGGCAGACGCGATCATCGCAGCAGACGGCAATTGGCATAACCCCGGTCGTGCAGACTCATCGGGATGAAAGCCGGACACCATCGTGTTTGTCTGACCCGATCCAAGCCGGATACGGAAACGCTGTTCCATCCAGGAGAAATTGAATGGAACCGACCCGGAAACCTGATGAGATTGGCCATAGCCTCTGGCTCGACCATCACCCGCGGCCTGTTGGCCAGCGGAACGCTTCAACGCTACATTCAGGAGCTGTCGATTACCGAGCAATTTTCCTCCCTGGAAAAACGTTCATGAGCATTCTCGCTTGTGGAGCGACAGCGGCGCGTGGGAGCGTATTGGCAAGACGTTGCGCGGAGCAGGAGGCGTCATGCAAAGGGTCGAAAAGGCCGCGCCTACTGCGCAGCTCTACTTGGTTTCTGGACAAGTATCAAGGCCATCCGGAGTCAAAACGCGATGGCTCCGCCGAATGTCTACTTCGGTCTGTGTTCCAAATTGTGTGCCACGAATTTCTTGTCCATCGGCTCGCGCCTTCGATCCACGCTTCCTCCCCACATTCGGTCGCCCTCATGCAGTTGCACTTCACTCGCTGTGACCAGCTTGTGACGGGACTTGCACCCGTAAAAGTGCGCCCAGACCGGGCGCACTAAACGAAAAGCCCGCTGACTTAGCAGGCTTTAGCGTGAAATAGCTGGAAGCCTAGCGGGAATCGAATGATTCAACTATATTCTTGAATATAAACGATATAATCTGACATAAATCGCCAACTTACCCCCAAAGTTACCCCTGCTTGGCGGACGCTGCCCGCTTCAGGAGTGCTGCAAATGCGGGAGCAGATCGACGCGGATTAGCTTGCGCTTCTCAATCTGCCACAGGTCGTACTGGGCCTGCATTCCCAGCCAGACTTCGGGTGTGGACGTGCCGAAGGCGCGGGCGAGCCGCACGGCCATCTCCGGCGATACGGCGGCTTTGCCGTTGAGTACGCGCGACAATGTGACCCGGCCCACGCCCAAGTGCTTTGCCGCAGCCGCAACGCTCATCTCGCCCAGATATTCCCGGATCACAGAGCCGGGATGCGGGGGATTGTGCATACGCATATTGCTTTCCTCTCTCAGTGGTAGTCCTGGTAATCGACGAGAATCGCGTCTTCGCCCTCGAACCGGAAGGTGAGACGCCAATTTCCTCTGACCATGACCGCCCAGTGACCTTTCAGATTCGCGCGCAAGGGATGCAACCTCCAGCCCGGAGCATTCATATCCTCCGGCCTGCGCGCGTTGTCGAGCATCAACAGTTGAACGCGCAGCCTGTCGGCATGCTTCGCCTGAATTCCTGCCAAAGACCCGGCAAGGAAGAACTTTTCCAGCCCCTTGTGGGCGAAGCTTCGGATCACGCTCTCAGTGTATCGTTAGGCGATACAGGTGTCAATCCGAGCCGGGGCGGGTTGCCCCAATTGCACGCCCGTGCAGGGCGGCTACTGAATCTAATGTATCTCTGAGACCTTCCCATCTGTGAAATCGATAATGACGTGGGGATAGGTGTAGACGTGCTTAGCACCCGTTGTGATTGAAATAGGCGGCCCGAGAATCGTTACTACCTGATCCGATGTCATGCCCTGAGTAACATCGCTTGCTTGGGGCTGTGCGGCAGTAGGGGTGATTTCCTGCGAGGCAAGTGGTGCTGCAGTTACGCCTGTCGATTCGGGAGATCGTTGAAACGAGAGCGCAGGAGCAGGCTTAGCCGTTTCACTTGATGTAGTTGAATTATCAGTTGCAGACGGCGGATTACCCCAAATTCTAAACGAGTTCATGAACTGGTCGGCGTGGGTTGCTGTTTCGCCCTTCAGGGGAATCGGGGGTGAGAGTACAGTCAAAGTGTAGAGGCGCGTCCCCGCCAAGAATTCATGAACATTGGAACTGCGGCTGGAGCCATCCGCATACGAATCGGTGAAGGTGAAGGCGCGTCCGGGAACTCCGTCGAGATTGATCTCCGCATCAGCCAGTAGCCTTTTGCCGTTGATCGCGAAATTCTCATACCCATGTAAGAAGACTTGCGGCGAAGGCCCGACGACATCTGGCGGGTAATCGGCGTACGTCACGAAGTAGGAGGTGCCGTTGCCTGCACTAGCGAAGCGGTACTCCATAGTCGTTTCACCGTTGTCCAAATGGATCATCTGTGAGGACTGCTGCGGACTTCCGAGAAATAGGACGTTGAAACGCCCTTCGGCGAACGTGAACTGTTGCCAAGCATCAGGTTGTGCTGGCTCTGCAGTTGTTGTAGTCAAAGCGGCTGAGTAAGCTGAAATGCCAGAGAAACGAAAAATGAAATTTGGGGATTCAACCTTTCCCTTAAGCGTGAGGCTGCTCTCCTTGAGACAGTCACCACCACCGCCGAAGAACATTGTGCCTGGAAGGAACGAACCTGAAAACCTAACCAAATCTCCTTGCTTCATTGCCGAGGCTGCTTGGAAAACTGAGCTTCCTGGTTCTATCAGCGTGTCGCTACCAATATCGGATAGGTCGTTGTTCCATGTCTCTACGGTAATATCGGGCGCAACGCGGACGGCCAGTACACCCTTACCGTCACTATTGGAATCGACAGTATCCACTGTTCCTACCCAGTCAGTGACTTGTAGTGATTCGAGTGATCCCATTTGTGTACACAGAGAATGATCCCGCGCTGCCTTAACGCCTCCACGCTGCATATCGTTGTCAACGTTGCGGGATTGGGATTGGGCAGCAGATACTATCGATATGAAGGATTGCTCAGATGCTGGAATTTGAACTGCTGGCGCAGTCGGTGCGGAGGCTGGAGTGCCAGCTATAGAAATGAACGCCCAAATTGCAGCCGTAACGCCAATTATGAGTAAAAAGTAGAGGGCGAATTTTCTCGCCCTGCCCCTTCTTCTGGGAGGCTGAGGCGCACCCGTCTCCACCGGCGTACTTGGAGTTGCCACACCGGACGCGGGTGCTCCGCAATTCCCGCAAAACCGCGCGGTTTCTTCGTTGTAAGAGCCACATCGGGTACAGACCGGCATTTCAGCGCCCCAAGAATTTGCGAAGCTCAGTCGTATTGCTCCGGGCAAGGCCATTATTTTCTGAGGAACGTATAGGTGATTGACTGGAGGTATGAAAGAGTCAGTCAGCACTTTTCCAGTTAAGCGTCGGCGGCGCAGCTCTGCTG
>JAJYGR010000257.1 GCA_021790655.1 Acidobacteriota bacterium
ATAAAGGACAAATAAGCGCCACGCACTCCTCAGTAGCTCAATGGCAGAGCATTCGGCTGTTAACCGAAGGGTTGTAGGTTCGAGTCCTACCTGAGGAGCCAAATAATCAACAACTTGCAAGCACCTCCAGTTCTGGCTTCGCCGAACTTCGCCGAATTGCTTCCAGACCCTTCAAGTTTCTCCCCTTCACTCCGAGTTCCTTGACCGGAGATGTCCAGCCCTTGAGCACCGCAGCCGTGCGCGAATTTACGGCCTGCAGAACATTATGCTCGATGGTCTGCACGTAGACATCGCCAGTGGTCTTGATGCTGGCGTGCCGCAACATGCCCTGGGTATCTTTGAGCGAGCCGTGATGCTGCATGTCCGTTCCCAGTGTCCGCCGCATCACCTGGAAGGTGACAAGACGATCTGGGATGCCGACCTTCCGGGCAATCGGACGAACCCGCCATTTCAGGAAGTTCTTGCCCCAGCGCGGTACGGCTTCGCCTTTCCGTTCCCCGCGTCCAAACGTGGGAAACATCAAAGCCTCCGGCGAAGTGTCTGCGCAGAGGCTTCGCCACGATTCAATCACAGGACGCACCTGCTCCGGCACCGGAATGGGCGACCGGCTCTGTTGCGTCTTGAATCGTCCGCTATAGAACTTCCCTTCGTAAGCTGTGCCGTAGGGCATCAGCGCCTCCCCCGTCCAGGACTTCCATTGCAGTCCCATGACCTCGCTGGCACGCGGGCCGCAAAAGATGCCCACCTGCAACAAACAGAGATCGTGCATGTCCTCAATGGCCCCGATGAGCGCGAGGATTTGCTCTCGCGTCATTACGGGCTTTTCCATCGGCTTGGTTTGAGGCATGGTCACGTCTTCTCCGGGGTCTTCGGCTAAGTATTTTTGTTTCTTGGCCATGTAGGTGATCGCGCGCATGTTGCTAAAACATTGGCGCACGACTGCCTGCGAATAACCTTTGTCAGCCATGCCGTTCAGCCAAACCTGGATTTCAAATGTATCCAGTTTGCGAAGCGGATGATCTCCAAACTGCGAGATCAAATAGTGCTCAAGCTGATAAGTGTTTGTCTTGCGATAGGCTGGACTCCATTTGCCCTGCCGCATCGGGATGTAGCGCTCATGGACGAACCAACGAAACGTCACGGAATTATCCGCAGGAATCGTTGAAGTCGAACCAGGCCCGCCACATTCCTTCAGGATCATCTCTCGCAACAATTGCTCGGCCTTCCACTTCGGTGTATTTGCCTTCGGACAGACGGCCACATTGCGGTGCCTGCGAACCTCCTTTCCATCCTGATCTTTTCCATAGATCAGATATTTCCCGTACCACATCTTCACCTTCTGCCCTTGCAAGTAGACGGTGCCCTTCTGATATTTCATTGCCATACCGTTCTCCGTTTTCTGCTGCTGGTCCTGGTCGTGGAGAACAATTCCTTCATACACCAAGTCGGGAGCAACGGGAAGAGTGAAGTGTGTCCAACTCCGCCATGAAGAGATCGACATCGGCGCGGCGATAGCGAATGAGCTTTCCCAGCTTCACAGCTGGAATCCTGGGAGACCGCCGCGTTGTATGGTCACGAATGAACCGCTCCGAGACGCCCAGCCGGTCAGCGACCTGCCGGGCATTTAGCAGGCGTTCCTCCCGATTCGTATCGATTCCAACCACCCGCTCTGAGACAGAATCTTGAGCAGACGCTGGTGGATAAAGAACATGGCTGGTTCGTGCCGTTGCTGTAGACATGGCTCACCTCAAGGGGAGGATCATCGGAAACTTCACTCGGTTGGCTCTCTTTGAAATGCCGCGGCGAATCCCGACAACCATATTTTCCTCAGCGTCTGTCGAATTTGCACTTCTGTCCAATACTTCCTGTCTATGGCGCCATGCCTTCTGGCTATGGCCGAGCCTCGAAAACTGCCGTTTTTAGGAGGTGCGATAGCTTCTGTCTATGGCCGAATATGCGCGCAGCAGGCTCAGGGAACAAAAAAGTGCCCGATTGACAGCTTCAGGAAGCTCGCCGAATCTGGAGCAGATAACGAAAGCTGTAACAAGATCGATCCTGCATTTCCTGAAATGCTTTTTGCCACGTTGCCTTTGGTTTTGGAGTTCCGAGGCATGTTCGATCTTGTCGAGTTCCGCCATTTGAAGTACATCGCGGCCATCGCTGAGACCGGGAACTTCACGCGCGCCGCCGAGCGTCTCTTTCTGGCGCAGCCTTCACTGAGCAAGCAGATCAAAGAGCTTGAAGACGGAATCGGCATTCAGATCTTCGTGCGCCATCACGACGGCGTGCGCATTACGCCCGCCGGGCAGATGATCGTTTCCTACGCAATCGAAGCGGTAAAGGCAAGGAACGAGATCATCCAGGCGGCTCGCGCTGTGCATGGCGGCACAATCCCTGCCTTGAGAATCGGCTTCTCCTGCTTTGTGCAGCAGGATGTTCTGCGCTCTCTGAGGGACGCCTACGCCAGCCTCTTTCCCGGTTGTCCGATGCAATTCTCCGGCGGCGATCCAGCGCAGATTCTTCGGCGCATGGAGGAGAAAAGCCTCGATGCGGCAGTTCTCCCTCTTCCCATCAGCGGCGAGCAGTGGACAGTGGATCAGGTTGCGTCGGCTCCATTGGCCGTCTGCATGCGGGCCGATGATCCGCTGGCGCAGCAAATGGAGATTCAGCCGTCAGAGCTTGCGAAGAGGCTGAAGATATTCCGCAATCCTGATGCGCACCCGGAGGCGCACGCTCGCTTGCTGGAGATGCTGGCCGAGATTGGAATCGAGCCTGAGGTGTCCAGTCTGGCGACTACACCGTCTGATATTCAGTGGATGGTACAGAGCGGGAGCGGGATGGCTCTGATCGATCAGAAAACGCCGCTCGATCAAAGTCTCACGACGCGACCCATCGCAAGCGTCAACTGGACTGCTGACACTGCCTTCGTGCATCCCGTCCATGCGGAACATCCTTCCTTGCCGGTTCTGACGCGCCATTTCAGGAAAATGAATGGGATCGCGCCTGCCAAACGCACATCGCGCAGGAAACATGCGGATGATCTTCAGATGACATTGCTTGCATGAGTGCGATGCTTCATGCACCGTGTCCATACCGATAGAACTGAACGCCTCGATCCTGAGCAGGCGGCGTATTTGAACGGACAATTTCGTTACCAGAAAAATCCTGACAGAGATTGTTGACAATTTCTTCGGTTAGTATTAGCTTACCGTTAGTGATTACTTACCGACAGCAGCAACTCGACGCATTAGGAGACGTTACGCGCCGCACGCTTCTCGAAAAGCTGCGCAGTGGTGCGCTTCCGGTTGGCGAACTCGCAAAGAACCTTCCCGTTTCGCGACCTGCGGTATCGCAGCACCTTCGCGTGCTCAAGCAAGCCCGGCTGGTGCAGGACGAAGCGGTGGGAACGAGACGCTACTACAAACTCGACCCGAGAGGATTTGCTGCCCTCCGGTCATATCTGGACCGCTTTTGGAGCGAAGCTCTGGAAGCCTTCAAAGCAAAGGTGGAGGAGGAATAATGCCTGAGAGGATGACGGACGACAGTGTGTTCAGCACAGATGTGCCGAGCGAAATTGAACCAGTGCGCAAGAGTATTCGCGTGAAGGCCAGCCCTGAAAAGGCATTTCGCATATTCACACAGGAGATGGATACCTGGTGGCCGCGAACTTATCATATTGGCAGCTCACCGATGAAGCGCGTGGTCGTAGAGGGCAAATCTGGCGGGAACATTTACACGGAGCAGGAAGACGGAACGGTGTGTCCGTGGGCGTCCGTGCGAACCTGGGAACCGCCGAATCTCTTTGTGATGGTATGGCAGGTAAGCCCAGAGTGGCAGTACGAACCGAACGTTGAGAGATGCAGCGAAGTTGAGGTCAGATTTACTCCAGTGGATGACGGAACGACGTTGGTGGAATTAGAGCATCGTGGAATCCAAAAGCACGCAGGCGCTTGTGTGAGAATGCGTGAACAGGTGAACGCGGAAAGCGGTTGGGGATCGCTATTGACAATGTTTGCAGAAAAGGCAGGTGGACTGGCATGAAACCAATCCTATGGTTCCGCATTGCATCCATCTTGTTGCTCATCTTCGCCGCAGGACATACCCTCGGTTTTCTGACATTCAAGGCTCCGACTCCGGACGGACAAGCAGTCTGGTCGTCGATGAACAGCGTTCGGCTCCCGATGGGAAAATCTTCGTTCACTTATGGCAATTTTTACATCGGATTTGGACTGTTCGTCTCTGCTCTATTCATTTTGGAGGCGTTTCTGGCGTGGTATTGCGGCCGATTAGTATCACAGTACTCAGCCGGAGCCATAGTTCTCGGCTGGTGCCTCTTGATTCTGCAACTTGTCTGTCTGGTGCTTTCATGGCGCTATTTCGGCGAAATCCAGGTCATTATGTCATTACTGACTGTCGTGACTGTGTCTGTGGCGCTCTGGCTAACATATCGTTTTGCGCAGTAAGTATCCTCCGGCACAGCCAGAACCTCCTACTTGCCTCTCGAAAGAGAGGCCACTGGCAATTGGCCATAGCTGCGGTCTATGGCGCCATAGACATGAAGTCTTGGACGGATCGAAAAAGTGGCGCTAACTTCTGGCACATGACGGCAACTTTCTGGGCCGTCGGAGGTGCCAATGATCCCGCAAAGGATTCCCGAACGCTCCCCGCAAAAGCCAGGCAGGAAATGTTCCGATGCCCTTCCTGAGAAAAGACGCTGCCGCTGGTGGCCGACGATTTTGATGGCCACGCTGCCGCTTCTGTTCCCCATCGCCGCGCTCGCGCAGAGCGGCTCGCCCTTCGATTCGGGATTCACCGCGCTCCAGCTCCTTTTTACTGGGACGGTTGCCAGGGTGGCGAGCCTAATCGCCATTGTGATTGGCGGCTATCAGTTCGCGCATGGCGAGCCGGGCGCGAAGAAGGCGCTGGCCGGCGTGGCCGCCGGGACCGGCATTGCCGTGCTCGCGGTCAACGTCCTGAGCTGGCTCTGGGGAATCTGAATTTCCCCGGCCACAACTGTCGCCATTCGAGTTTTTACAAGTGTGAGGGGCAATCGATGCAGACACACACGCACAACCCGCGACGCAATCGGGTCTTCAAGAGCCTGCACAAGCCCCTCACGTACCTGGGCGTGGAGCGGACGCTGTTCTACTTCGTCTGCGTTGGCGCCGTTGGCGCGTTCAACCTGTTCAACAGTCTGCTGGCCGGTGTGGCCGTGTTTCTGGGCGGCTACGCCTTCGGCCACTGGGTGACGGCGAGCGATCCGGCATTTCTGCGCATCCTCGCCAAGGCCGAGCGGTACAAACCCCGCTATGACGCGGGCAAACAAAGCGTTCCGCGCGTGGAGGTGGTCTGATGCTGCGCATCGACAAGGTCATCAAGCCGTGGCAGGAGGCCGCCGCGCTGTGCGATCACCTCAACCTGTACGGTTTCTGGAACGAGACGGCCTTTCTGACCAAATCGGGCGACCTGGGCATGGTGCTTCGCGTAGCGGGCGTGGACTACGAGAGCCTCGATCACGGACAGCAGGAGTATGCCGTGAAACGGCTGGAGGCAGCGCTCAAGCTCTTCGGCCCCGGCTTCCATGTCTATCAGTACCTGTTCAAGACGAATCGCCCACTGATTCCGTTTGCAGAGTATGACGACCCGATTGTGCAGACCAGCCAGGACCGTCGTCGGCAGTTCTTTCAGGACAAAGCGGACAGGCTCTTCGAGATTGAACTTCATTACTGCATTCTGATTCGCGGCTCGCGGTCGAAGACCGGCGTGGGCGCTGCAATGGCGCAGATGTTCCGCGATCCGGCGGACGGCTGGAATGAGCTGAAGACGCAGTTCGGCGGGCGTGGAATGAAGCGACTGCTGCGGTCGCGGATCGAGCGCGATCTTGCCCGACTCTCCAGCCAAGTGCAGGCATTCATGAAACAGCTCAGCGACCTGACGCCAATGGAGGTGCTCGACCAAGACGGCCAATTCCGATTCTTCCGCCGCTTGCTCAACTACGACGGCTGGCGCATCGACGGAAAGCCGCAGCACACACAGTTTCTCGATTTTCAGGTGTGCCACTCCGGCATTGAATCGGAGCGCGATCATCTGCGCGTGGGCGATCACTTCGTTCGCGTGCTGACGATGAAGGAAGCTCCGGCAGAGACGCGCCCGCTCGCGCTCGATGCGCTCTTGAAGATTCCGGCAAACTTCATCGCCTGCACCGAGTGGACGCAGCTTCCAGCGGACAAGGCGCGCAAAGAGGTCAATAAACGCAGGCGGCACTTCAATATCGCAAAAACCGGCTTTGTGTCGCAGATGGGCAACGATGCGGCAAAGACCAATCCGCGCGATGTGCTGGTGGACGAGTCGAAGCAGGCCGACATCGAAAACCTGGGCGATTGTCTGCGGGCGCTGGGCGATGGACAGCAATTGGGCGAGTTCTCGCTGACCATCGTGCTCTACGGCAAAGACCGTCTGGCGCTCGAACAACTAGCCGGTGAGTTCGCGGGCGTCTTCACCAATGCGGACGGCAGTCTGTTTGCCGAGACCTACAACCAGCTCAACGCTTACTTCGCCATCGTGCCGGGCAACTACGCCTTCAATCTTCGCAAGCTGTATCTCCTGAACACCAACTTCGCCGACCTGAGTTTCTTGTTCACGATCCTTCCCGGCGAGACAAGGAATGCATATCTCGACGCCGAATATCTGGCCGTGCTCGAAACCGACAACGATACGCCCTACTACCTGAATCTCCACTGCGGCGAGGTTGGGCACACGTTGATTCTGGGCATGACCGGGTCGGGCAAGACGTTCCTGTCCGTGTTTCTCGTGCAGAGCGCGCAAAAGTATCAGCCGCAGACGTACATCTTCGACATCGGCGGTAGCTATGAATCAGTGACGCGCATCTTCGGCGGAACGTATTTGAACGTCGGGCGCGAGTCGCGCGACTTCACCATCAACCCCTTCTCGCTGCCACAGACGCCGGAAAATCAGCAATTCCTCTTCAGCTTCTTCCGCGTGCTGATCGAAGGCCGCGCCCAGCATTATCGGATGGACTTCAAGGAAGAGCAGAAGCTCTGGAGCGCGATCGAGCGCGTGTACATGCTGGAGCCGGCCCAGCGCACGGTGTCGAATCTGGCGAGCATCATCGGCGAAATGAAGGACCGGCTGCACCGCTGGACGCGCGTGGGCCAGTACGGGTTTCTCTTCGACAACGCCGAGGACACGCTCACGTTCGCGCCGTTCCAGACCTTCAACTTCCGGGGATGGAACGATGCGCCAGAGGTGCTGGAGCCGCTGCTCTTTTATGTGCTGCATCGCGCGGGCAATGAAATCTCCGATCCGCAGAAACTCGCCACCTTCAAGATGTTTCTGCTGGACGAGGCTTGGCTCTTCTTCCGCAACGAGACGATCCGTAGTTACGTGGTGCAGGCGCAGAAGACCTGGCGCAAGCATCGCGCGGCGATGGTACTGGCCACGCAATCGCTCAAGGAATTGCAGGAGTCTGGTTTGCTGCCGGTGGTCGCTGAGTGCTGCCCGACAAAGATATTTCTGGCGAATCCGGAGATGGACCGCGCGGTCTATGCCGAAGCGTTTCATCTGAACGACACGGAATTGGATCTGATGGCGGGCCTTACACCGCCGGGGCAGATGCTGGTCCGCAAAGCGCAAAGCTCGAAGAGGGTGCGGCTGAACGTCGATCCCGTCTCGTATTGGATTGCGGTCAACAGCGCCAACGAAAACCTCAAGAAATGGAAATACTTCGACCAGTTCGGCTTCGCCGAAGGTCTGCGCCGCTTGGCCGAAGAACCCTTGCTGAATACCGTTCATTCTCGCCCGAAGGGAGTTGCCGCATGAAACGCATCTTCATTCCACTTGCCCTCCTCTCCGCCATTTCGTGCGCTACAGCAAGCGCGCAGGACGCCTCCGCCCGCACGGTGCAATATCACACCCAGGACATCGTGCCGATCCATGCGAAGTTGAAGTACACCACCCTGATTGAGCTTCCTGCGACCGAGAAGATTATGGAAGCGGCCACGGGCGACAAGGACTTCTGGGTCGTGGACGTGGTGGGCAACTTCTGCTTCGTGCATCCGGCGAAGGCTGGAATCTCCTCCAACCTGAACCTCATCACCGACAAAGGCAACATCTACAGCTTCACGTTGCAGGATGTTTCACAAACCAATGAAACCCCCGACCTCAAGGTGATCGTGATTCCCGCTGACCGATCCTCGATCGTTGCTTCGAGCGGGCCGCCGCAAT
>JAJYGR010000098.1 GCA_021790655.1 Acidobacteriota bacterium
GTGCGCCAATTCCTGCGGCGACGGCGGTGGGGGCGCCGGTTTAATGGTAAAGCCCGACGGGGGCATCAGAGAAGCCTTGGACTGCGTCTGCACATCATCGAATCCGTCCGTGCCGCCGTGATACTTCTTGTACCAATACTGCGCGGCCTTTTGGATTTCATCTTTGAATGGCTCTGGAGCATACGCCGCTGCGCGTGCAAGATACCAGACCCCGTTGACAATGTCCTGCGGCTGCTCCTGGATATAGGCCTGGCCAAGGAGGTATGTGTCCTGGATGCCAGGTCCGGCAGTCTGCTGCGCGGGAGGCATGGCTTTCAGCTCGTCCTGGAAATATTTGATCGCGTTCGGATAATCTTTCTTCTCCAGATCGTCGGCTGCAATCGCACCGTCGAACAGCGGCGTGACCGCAGTCTTCATTTTTTCAAAGTTGACAGCGTCCGCGCCTGTGGGAGGGGGTGCGGTCAGGCCTGCTTTGGCGTCCTTAGCGGCTTCGTCGAGCAGTGGCTGAGCGTCCGCCGGATTGGTCTTCTGGCCAGCTTGACTGCGCAGAACATAAGCACTCAACGCAAGAGCGCGCATGTCGATGGGATCGATCTGGAGGACCTTACGCGCTGTGGCGACCGCTTTGTCCGTGTTGCCGGTCTGCGTGTAAGCGTCCATCAGGACTTCCAGCATCTGCTGCTTTACGATGCTGTTCGGATACTGCTGTAGAAATGCCTCGGCAGAAGCTGCTTTTGCTTGAGGCGTGGGTTGGCTGATCGCAGAGTTGTAGGCATTCGCTTCCGCAGCATCTTTAATGGTAATCGTGCCTTGGTTTGAACTTTGCGCCAGCATCATGGGAGCGGCACTAATTGCGGAACTAGCCAGCGCCAGAACCGAGATGTACAGAACCTTCTTCATCAGTCACTCCTCGCGAATGAGTGTTTATGGGAAATTCAATTGTCCAACGTGTCGGCCAGGCCTTTACGCCAGATCCGACAACATGATCGGTAACGTTTCGCTGCTTGCATTGAGATGCACAGGACATGCCACATTCGAGTGGTTGAAAGGATTATAAAACCTATCCTTCGAATTACAAGTCAGTATTCCACTGTGGATTGAGATGACGCAATAGTAACAGGCGATGTACGATCCGACAGGGGGTCTATCTCGCATATGACAAAGTGGCCGGAAAAGCTCGGAAAAACACGTTATCTGATCTTCGGGCTAATTTTCATCGCGCTCGTCGCCCTATGGCTGATTCGCCGAATCGTTCGTTGACCGTTTTGCCCGGGTCGCCGAGCGGTAGGAAGTCTGCATGAAACATTCTTCTCTTGCCGGACAAATTGCCGTCATCACAGGGGCCAGCCGCGGCATCGGCGCCGCCATCGCGCGCAGGCTCGCTTCGCTGGACGCGCGCGCTGTGTTGACGGCCCGGTCGCTGGACCTACTAAAACATGTGCAAGACGAAATCGTCGCCGCAGGCGGCCATGCTGAATCCCATCGCTGCGACCTTGCCGATTCGGCCCAGATCGAGGCCTTCGCGCAGGCCGTCCTGAAAGCGCATGGACGCTGCGACATTCTGGTCAACAACGCTGGCGTGGGCTGGTTTCAGGGCCCATTGCACACCATGTCTCCCGAGGAGTGGGACCGGATCGTCGCCATCAATCTGCGAGCGCCTTTTCTGCTGTTGCGCGCCTTTGCACCCAGCATGATAGCGGCCCACCACGGCCACATCATCAACATTTCTTCCCTGGCCAGCAAGAACCCGGTGGCGAACGGCGCTGCCTATGCCGGTGCTAAATGGGGCCTGAACGGAATGATGGTGTCCGCCGCCGAGGAACTCCGGCAGCACCAGGTGCGAGTTTCGCTCATCGCTCCAGGATCGGTGCAGACCGAGTTCGGGGCCGGACTGGCAGCAAAAAAATCCCCGCTCGGGGCCATCCAGCCGGAAGATATTGCAGATATCGTCGCGCTGCTGGCGACGCAGCCTGACCAGTCATTTATCAGCGAAGTATTGGTGAGGCCTACGCTGAAGAATTAATCTTTTCGTCCGCTGCACTTTCATGCTGTATCCTACTGCTAGGGTTTCGGACATCTTATCCACATTCTGTAGTATTCGCCGTGTTGACCGTGGCCTCAGACCCGGCTAAAGTGAAGCCATCGGCGGCGGATGCATGGCGCGGCTGGACCGTCAGGAAAGGAGCCCGGCTTGCTCGAACTCAAGCGCATTCACATTCTCGGCTTCAAGTCTTTTTGCGACCGTACGGAAGTGCTGCTCGATAGCCACGGCGTCACGGCCATTGTCGGGCCGAACGGTTGCGGCAAATCCAACATTTCCGACGCCATCAGTTGGGTGCTTGGCGAACAGTCGGCAAAGAGCCTGCGCGGCGTCAAAATGGAAGACGTCATCTTTGCCGGTACACGCGACCGCAAGCCGACGGGCATGGCCGAAGTATCTCTGATCCTCGTCGATCCGGAGGTGTATCAACAAACCAGCAATGCTGCCCGGGGCCCCGAGATAGTCGAAGACGACTGGGATGAGGCCGCGCTGCGCTCCAAGGCCGCCCAGGAGACCGAAGATACGGTTGCGGAGTTGCAACCGGGACAAGTCATCGAGGACGCAGAAGGAGACGAACCCGCAGAGGCAGCGACCGAAGAAGATGCTGTTGTGCTGAAGGTACGCCGCCGCAAATTCCAGCGGAACCATGCGCAGGATGGCGAAGTCATCATCACGCGCCGCCTGTTCCGCACGGGTGACAGCGAATATCTGCTGAATGGCAAGCTCTGCCGATTGCGCGACATTCACGACGTGCTGATGGGCACCGGCCTAGGCTCGGAGTCCTACGGCATCATCGAGCAGGAGCGCATCGGCCAGTTGTTGAGCAGCAAACCGCACGATCGCCGCGCCATTATCGAGGAGGCTGCTGGCGTCACACGCTTCAAGACCAAGAAGCGCCTGGCGGAGCTGCGGCTGGAACAGGCCAAACAAAATCTTGCCCGCGTCAACGACATCTTCGACGAAGTCACGCGCCAGATGAACTCTTTGAAGCGGCAGGCCGCCAAGGCGGAGCGCTATGGCGCGCTGCGGGATGAACTGCGCCAGCGGCTTCGCGTGGTGGTCGCCACACGCCTGTCGATGATGGACGCAGCTTCCGTAGCAGCGGCGGCTGAATTGGCGCAATTGGCGGTCCAGATCGATGAGCTGACGCAGACCATTGCAACCCTCGACCAGCAGCGCGCGGCGGCGGTCGCGGAAGGCTACAGCCGCGAACAGCAGGCCCGCGAGGCAGCGGCACGCACTAACACCGCTTCCGTCGAACTGGAGCGGACGCTGACCCAGCTACAGGCCAATCAGGACCGCGCGTCAGACCTGGCGGTCCGTTTGCAGGCCGCCCACGCGGAACTGGCGCAGACACGGCTGCAACTCGCAGGCGTGGAAGTGGAGCGAAGCCAGCAGCAGGCCTTTCTGGCGCAAGCGCAGGAAGCCGTGGATGGTGCAAGGCGCGACATGCAGGCGCGTCAGAACGCTGCGCAGAAAGCCACCAGAGAATTGGCAGCGGTCGATCAGCGGATCGAGACCTCTCGCCAGCAAATGTTGCACTGTTTGGACCAGGCGAATCATGTGCGCAACCAGATCACACAGGGAGAGGCGAGTCTCGAAGGCCTACAGCGCGAGGCAGAGCGCCTGGCCTCGGAACGAGAAGGAGTAGAGAGTGAGCTGGAAAAATTAGGCGCGGAATGCGGGCAGGTTTCGCTCACATTTCACACAGCCAGCACATTTCTGCAAGACACCGAAGCGGAACTGAAGACCTTGCGCGAGCAGTTGGAAACACAGCGCACGGAAGAAGCTTCCTCCCGCCGCCAGGCCGATCAACTGCGCGCCGAGCAGGCCACACAGCAAGGTCGGAGGAATTCTCTGGAAGCCTTGATCCGCGAGCATAGCTACTCGACCGACACGGTGCGCAAGCTGCTACGGACCCACACGATGGAGGGCGGCCATGCGCCGGTTGGCGTGTTGGCTGACTTCGTCGAGGTGAACGACCAGTATGAAAGCGTGGTCGATGAATTTCTGCGCGAGGAACTGAACTTTATTGTCGTAAAGAGCTGGAACGACGCGCAGGAAGGCATGCGGGTCCTAAAAACGGATGTAGATGGACGCGCGACTTTCTTAGTGCATCCGGAAGACTCACAGGCGAAGTTTTCCTTCGCGCCCGGCACCGTCCAGCCATTAAGCGAATCGCGCGATGGCGTTGTCCGGTTGAAGGACTGCATTCGCGTACTCGACGGTTTCGGCAGTTCGTTGGAAGTGATCCTGCCCAAGCTGCGCAACGGTTATGTCGTACCCGACTCTGAAATTGGTAGGTCGCTGGCGCTTGAAAATCCAGAAGCATTTTTTCTCTCGCCCAACGGAGAATGCTTTCACAACGTCACGGTCACTGGCGGCAAACCAAGTGTCGAAGGCCCGCTCGCGCTGAAGCGTGAGTTGCGCAGCGCGCAGCAACAGTTGGCGCGCACGGAAGAGATGCTGGCGAAGGCCGATATACAAACGGCACAGTTGTCCCATGCGGTAACGGAGCTTGGGCGGCAGATTGAAATCAAATCCAACGAACGCCGCAATGCGGAACAGGAATCCGCCAACACCGGCGCGGCCCTGCGGCAACTGGAAGCTGAAGTGGGTCGGCTGGAACGGCGGCTGAGTGAGTGGACGCTTCAGGCCGAACGCAACAAACAGGCGCACGCGGAAAAGACCGCCTGGGTTGCGCAACGGCATGAAGAAGTCGATCGTCACGAGCAGGAGCGAGCGCGATTCGAGCAACAGTTGGCAGAGGCGCAAGGGTCCCTCGAGTCCCTGCGCATGGCCCGCGATACAGCCCAGCAGGAGATGTCGCAGGCATCGATGGAACTGGCCGGGCTGGAGGAACGCCGGCGCGGCGCCGCCAGTTCGACCGAGCGGCTGGACCGGATGTATGAAAGCTTGCAGCAGCGCGTACACCAATTGGAACAGCAGATTGCCTCTGGAGAGGCGGAACAGAAACAGCGCGACTTAGAACAGGAGCGCTTACATCTTCGCAGCAAGGAACTGGAAACGACGCGCGACACCTCCCGCAAGGAATCTGAAGAACTGGCCCAGCAGACCGCGGCCCTTCGCCAGCAGGCATCGGAAGTGGAGCAGCAAGTTCGTACCCTGCGTGACGATCTGGAGGCCTTCCGCGACAAACGCAGTGAAGAAGCGGCCCGCGCCGCGCGCTTGTCCTCCGATCTGGCCCATCTGGAAGAAAGCTGTCAGCAGGAGCTTTCTCTCAGTGCCGATGAACTGCGCGGAGATGACTCGCTGGTTCGACTGGAAGCTGCGCCGCTGGCGGTGGAAGAAGAAGATTGCCGCACCATCAAGCAGAAGCTTGAAGCGATGGGGCCAGTCAACATGATGGCGCTCGACGAATACAAAGAAGCCTCGGAACGCCATGTGTTTCTGGAAACACAGCGCAAGGACCTGATCGATTCCATCGACAACACGCAGAACAGCATTCGTGAAATAGAGGGCGTGTTGCGCAGCAAATTTGAAGAGGCATTTGCGGCAATCAATGAAAATTTCTCCGCCACTTTTGCGAACCTGTTTGGCGGTGGGCAGGCATTCATGAAGCTCACGGACCAGGAGAATTCGGACGAGAGCGGCATCGACATTATCGCTTCGCCGCCGGGCAAGAAATTTCAGAACGTGCTGTTGCTCTCCGGCGGCGAAAAGGCGCTGACGGCGCTCTCGCTGCTGATGGCGATCTTCCAGTACCAACCCAGCCCATTCTGCGTGCTGGACGAAGTGGACGCCGCGCTGGACGAGTCCAACGTGGGCCGACTCGCCAACATGCTGCAAAAAATGTGCGACCGCACCCACTTTATCGTGATTACCCACAGCAAACGCATGATGCAAACTGCCGATGCGATCTTCGGAGTCACTATGCAGGAGCCTGGCGTGTCGAAGATCGTTTCGGTGCGCTTGGGGCGGGACCACTCGCAACTACAGCGGGCCTCGGCATAAGTTACTCGCTGTATACAACAAGCGAACACTCAGCGGCATCCCAACGTGTGACACGCGCAGCCCGAAAGTGCAAATATAGTTGACGGGGTATATACCTGTATGCCGGAAACACTTTTGAAAACTGAATTCCCTACCCTGAAGCTCCACGCGCGCGGCAAGGTACGAGACATTTACGAAATTGGCGACAACCTACTGCTGATTGCTACGGATCGCATCTCGGCATTCGACCATGTTCTGGCAACAGGCATCCCGGACAAAGGAAAAATCCTGACGAAAATTTCTCTTTTCTGGTTCGAACTATTGAAGGACGTGGTGCCGAACCACCTTGTCACGGCGGATATCGATCTCTATCCAGCTTCTCTACAACCGTATCGGGCGCATCTGCGCCACCGCTCCATGCTGGTCCAGCGAGCGGAGATGTTTCCCGTCGAGTGTGTGGTCAGAGGCTATCTGGCAGGCTCTGCCTGGAAGGAGTATCAGGCTTCCGGAAGTGTCTGCGGCGTGGCGTTGCTCCCGGGCCTGGCAGAGTCAGAAAAATTGCCGGAGCCATTATTTACTCCCGCGACCAAGAGCGCCGACGGCGAGCACGATGTAAATATTTCGATGGAAGAGATGGGGCGCCGCATCGGCCCGGAAAACGCTGCCCTCCTGCGAGACCTAAGCATGACGATTTACGACCGCGCCTCCCGCCACGCCAGGAAACAAGGGTTGATTCTGGCTGACACGAAGTTTGAGTTTGGCCGGACCGCTCATGGCGTGCTGCTGGCCGATGAGGTGTTGACGCCGGACTCATCGCGCTACTGGCTGGAGCGGGAGTTTCATCCGGGTGGCCCGCAGATTTCCTTTGACAAGCAGTTCGTGCGCGATTATCTAATAGAGAGTCGCTGGAACAAGCAGGCTCCCGCGCCCGGGCTGCCGCCGGAAGTGGTAGCGAGGACGCAGGAGAAATACCTGGAAGCGTTTCATCGCATTACAGGCCGCACATCGCTGCACTAAAAGTTTCCCAGGATTCCGATGACACCTTTTGATTGGATGATTGTCGCCGTCGTCGTACTGTCGGCGATTGTGGCGGCTTCGCAAGGATTTCTTCGTGAAGTCATCTCTCTTGTCGGTTTGATTGTCGGCTTGAGTTTGGCGCTTTGGAATTACCGCCTGCTGGCGGTCCCTCTCTCCCGAGTCATTCATTCGGAACACATTGCCGACGCCCTGGCGTTTTTGTTGATTGCCTTGGGCGTCATGATCGTCTTCGGCCTGCTCGGAGGGCTGCTGTCGAGGCTGGCGCGTACGGCGGGACTGGGGGGGCTGGACAGGCTGCTGGGCGCGATTTTTGGATTGGTCCGTGGCTGCGTACTGGTCGTGGTTGCTATCATCGCCATTGCCGCCTTTATGCCACAGACCCACTGGTTGCGCGGTTCGAAGCTGGCCCCCTACTTTCTTTCGGCTGCGAATGAGTGCTCGGCTGGAGCGCCTTTGGAGTTACGCCTTAAGATTCAACAGGGAGTGGCGGCAATCGAACACGCTCGGCCAACATGGATACAATTAAGCTTGCATCCGCACCCTGCGACACGTTAGAACATTCAGAACGGGCATTCCGTACAGACCTGCGGAATGAACTTTTCCAAGCGGGAAATGCGCGGCAGAGCAATACAACTTGACGGGTAAGCGAGGTAAGTGTGAAACGCGAATTGGACAATCTGGTTGTGCAGATGTATGCGAGCGGCATTACCTATGAAGAAGCTGTTCGCGAGTTCCGCCGCCGCTACATTCAGGAAGTCATGGCGCGCAACAAGGGCAACCAGTGCAAGGCAGCGCGCGAACTGGGAGTGCATCGCAATACACTCAGCCGCGTCATGACCGATCTGGAACTCGATCCGGCGCAGATCAAACTTGGACTGAAGCGTCCGGCGCGTGGAGAGCACTCTGTTCTTCCATCGGTGCAGATGGTACGCTCAAGATAGCGACCTTCCCGGCAGGCGGTTTCTTCAAGTGGCAAAGAAGCAACCCACGCATGACATGCAACCAGACAGTCTTGAAATGGGCCCTGTTCAAAGGGACTTTCGGAAATCGCTTTTACAATTGGACTTCTTCGCGACAATATTCCTTAGGACCGCTCGTCCAACCCGCCACTTCCCAGTCCGCGCATGGCGGACATTCTTGAAACAAACCACAGCGTGCGTGGCTGCAATCTCCATCGGATTTTTCACCTGTACTCCGCAGGC
>JAJYGR010000278.1 GCA_021790655.1 Acidobacteriota bacterium
CTCTGTTCGTTGTGGCTGCGGGGGTCAACGAAGGGTTTGCAGCCTGGGGACAGGTAATGCAAAGACTTGCCGGGCGCACGCCGCCTACGGACAGTGCGGACATCTTGCTGCGCAAGTTAAGCTATTGGACTGACCGTGGGGCCGCTTATTTCTACCGTTTTGAACCGCAAATGGGGTACGCAGGCACGCTTGTCGCAGTGGAGAAAAAATTTGCGCAGTTTGATCTGCCACTTGGCAGCATGCAGATCGACAGCTGGTTCTATCCGAAAGGAAGGAATGCAGACTGGCATCGGACCAAATGGGTCAACGGAGCTGGCGGAATCTATCTATACGAAGCGGACAAGGACCTGTTTCCCAAGGGTCTCGGCGCATTCTCACATGAGGTGGATCTTCCGTTGATCACCCACTCCCGGTGGATCGATCAGTCGAGTCCTTACCGCAAGCAATATAAGATGTCCGGGAACGTCATCATCGATCCGCGGTACTGGCGGAAGACGGCAGCGTGGCTGCATGCGGCTGGCGTAGTGACCTACGAGCAGGATTGGCTCCGCTCCTACGCACAAGCCGAGGTCAATCTGACGGACCCGGAAAAATTTCATGACATGATGGCGCATGCCATGCAGCGCGAGGGGCTGACCATGCAGTACTGCATGCCTGCTCCCGCCGATTACATGCAGGGTGCGCACTATAACAACCTAACAACGATTCGAACCAGCCGCGACCGATTTGGACGTACACGGTGGGATGAATTCCTTTACGACTCGCGTATGGCCAGAGCGTTGGGCATTTGGCCGTGGGTAGATGTCTTCCGCAGTGGAGAACAGGCAAATCTGGTGCTGGCCACACTGTCGGCGGGCCCGGTCGGTGTCGGTGATTCCCTGAGCGAACTCGACACTCAGGATCTGTTGCACGCCGTGCGCTCAGACGGCGTCATCGTCAAACCCGATGTCACGATCCGCCCGCTTGATCGCATGTATGTTGCGGATGCGCGCGGCGAGCAACAGCCAATGATCGCCAGTTCATGGACAACCTTCGGGAAGACCCACATCACATATGTCTTTACGTATGCACGAAAGGGTGCGGACCCCACGGCATTCCAGGCAGCGGATTTTGGACTCACTGGGCCGGTCTATATCTACAACTGGCGCACTGGCAGCGGAGTGAAACTGGATGCTCAGGACGTATACAACCTCCCGCTCCGGGACGGATGGGGATATGCAATCGTCACTCCTGTAGGGCCGTCGGGCATGGCCCTGGTCGGCGATACGGAGCAGATCGCAACTGCGGGACGCCAGCGCATCGGACAGTTCTCCGATCATGGCCGTCTCCATATATCCGTACGATTTGCTGCAGGAGAGAAGGCGCGAACGATCGCTGTCTATGCACCGCAAGAACCGCACACCAGCATGGTGGCGGGACGACTGGAAAAAGAATCCTACGACAGGACGGCCAAACTGCTGCAACTCACCGTCGCTTCCAATAAGGAGAACGATGCTGTACTTACGGTCGACGCGAGCAAACCATCTCAAATTAAGTGAGAAATAGGAAGGAACGATCATGGGCAACAACAAATATGGTATTTCGAGGAGAGACGCGATTAAGCAAATGAGTGGAGCTGCTCTAGGCTCAACTCTGCTTCCCCCTCTCCTCTCAGGCCAAACCAGTGCAGTATCTCATTCGAGTCAACGCGCCTCCAGTCGATTGGACCGTAAACCCAATGTTTTATGGATCACTGGGGAAGGAGTTCCAGTCAGCGCATTGAGTTGCTACGGAAGCAAACTCATTCAAACACCCCACATTGATCGGATTGCCAATGAGGGGATGCGTTTCGATAATAGCTTCACAACGAATGCGCTATGCGCTCCGAGCAGGGCCACGCTGCTCACCGGCAAGTATGATCACCTGAACGGAATGATTTCTAACCCAGAGGGCAAGGCAGATTGTGGTCTTTCTACGACTTTCGACGCATCGCAAGCGACATTTCCCAAAATCCTGAAGGCCCATGGATATCAAACGGGAATGGTTGGGAAGTGGCACCTCCCGGCAAATCCTGGGAAGACCGGCTTCGACTATTTTGTTTACAAGAATGGAGCGGGTGGCCCCTACTACAATCCCAATGGATATTTTAGAAATCCTAGATTGGGCAGTGATGTAATAGAAGAGAAAAGTTATCCAGGTTACATAACAGACAATGTGACCGATTTTGCTATTGAAGGCATAAAGCAGTTCACCGAGCCATTTATGATGATGGTTCAATTTTTCAATGATCACCGCCCATGGAACCCTCCACACGCGTTTGAACATCTTTATGAAAATACGCGTATTCCTGAACCAGGCACCTTCTGGGACGACTATTCGATGAGAGCAGCGCCTGCTAAGGAAGCCCGAATGCGGATAGCGGACATGCCGGACTTCAATCCTCCACAAGATTTAACTGAACGTCAGCGCCAACAGTGGAATTATCAGAAGTTTATGTCACATTTTTTAGAAACGCTGCGTTCACAAGACGAAAATGTCGGACGGCTTCTAGACTACTTGGACAAAAGCGGTCTCGCCGAAAACACGATCGTTGTTTACACGACAGATCATGGATTTTTTCTTGGCGATCATGGTTGGTTTGATAAGCGTTTTATGTACGAACAGGCGATACGAGTTCCTTGGATGATTCGATATCCTGGTCAGGTGAGTGCTGGCAGTGTAAGTGCAGATTGGGTGGTGAATATAGACAACGCACCAACAGTGCTGGATCTAGTCGGCCTGCCCGTTCCGCAAGACATGCAGGGCAGAAGTTTAGTTCCGTCTTTAAAGGGCAATACGCCGCCGGATTGGCAGACTTCTATGTACTATCACTACTATGAATTTGCTCCTCCCCACTGGGTATTCCCGCATTATGGAATACGTACTCAACGATATAAGCTCATCAGTTACTATACGGTGAACGAATGGGAGCTTTTTGATTTAGAAAAGGATCCAGATGAAATGGAAAACCTGTTTGAATGGGGCAAGGTACATCCAGCATACGAAGCAGTCGCTAGCGATTTAGTTCAACAATTGAGGCAATTGCGAGAAAAATATAAAGATACGACTGGAAAACCAGTAAAACAATGGCCTGCAAGAGGTTACGATTGAGAAGTTTTATGACCTGAGATGCCATGACAGAACCGCCGCCCATGCATGGGAAGGAGTGGGGACCCTGCTATTGTCGCTGATTTTTGTAAGAGCCGCTGCAGAAAGAGCGGTGAAGTTATGTAGCACCTGGCGTACCTGCTGAAAAAGCAGTCGTTATAGTTCCAATCGCGATGCTTCTTTTCATTGCGCATCAAAAGCGAAAGAGAATCCAGTGTAAAGAGATCTTCGGTTTGGCAAAGACCGTGCCGGAACGGAATCAAAACTTTTTGCCATAAGGGTGGGCAATACCAATGGCCCCACTCTCCTTTACTGCCGGGGTCGAACATGCAAGATGACGTCACGATCCACGACCTGAAGTGCGTCATTGTGGTAGCACAGGAAGGGAGCCTGTCGCGTGCCGCCACACGCCTGCACATGACGCAACCGGCATTGGGCCGCAGAATTCATCATGTCGAAGCAGAAGTGGGCGTGAGGCTCTTCTACATCTGGTACGGAGGCTTACGATTGACAGAGTCCGGCAAAGTTTTCATCGAAGAAATCCTCAAATCCGTGGACAATTGGGAGCGTGGAGCGGAACGGGCGCGCAACGTAGCGCGCCATCAGCATGGCCCCTTTCAATTCGCATACTCATCCTTTCTGAGTCCTGAACTGCTGGCGGTCATCTCCAATCTGCATTTCGACAGGCCTGGCGATCCGGTCATCAAACGCACGAGCCTGGACACGATGGGGATGATTCGCGGTGTGCTCGAAGGTCAATATCAGGCCGGCATCGGTTACATGCCAAATGGATATTCGGAACTCGAAGCGAGAGAGTTGCTCGACGAAGACATCATGCTTTGCATCCCGGCGCAACACCGGCTGTTTCGCTTCCCCGCCATCGCTCCACAGGACCTGGAAAAAGAACCTCTGATTGCGGTTTCAGAACATGCACTACCCGAAGTCTATAAGGAGATCATTTCCTATTTTGAAGTTCTCCGAATAGACCTGAACATCATCGCGCAGCCCTTCACGTTCTATGAAGCGATTCATATGGTCGTCGACGGGAAAGGTTTAGCGATGGTAAGCAGCGGCTGGTCGCAGTTGACCAAGAAAGGCATCGCCTTTCTCCCGCTTGCCGATAAGCTGCTAACTCTGAAGGCCGGGGTCTTCGTGCGGAGGGACAACCGCACCGCGATCGTGAACGATTTTCAGAACTTGTTATGGACAAGAACAGAAAAACTCAGAAATGATCGGCAAAAGCTAACTCTCAATGCACGTTATCCCTCTGTCTGAGATGCAGGCAGGCAGATGAATCCTTGCACAGTAACTCCACTACATCGCTTTGGAGGAAGGTCATGCGCAGACTCTTAATACTTTCACTGGCTGCTTTCTTTCTACTCACCGTTTGTAGCAATATCAAGAAACCAGGCAATGAGAATTTCACGAAGGCGATCAACCGTTACCTTGCGAGGCCCCGGCCCGCGATTAGAGTTGACGAACAAGGGATGGGAGGTTTCTGCGCAGTAGGTCTACCTGGTAGCTACCGCTCTGATCTCCGTGACGTGCCGCCATCCACACTGGTTTGCTACATGCGCGATGATATCGATGGACCTGCTGCACTCTTCCTCAATATCGCGCAGAAGGACGCTGCCGGAACCGCGCATGGCAAGCTGCGCGAGTCGGCGCAGCGCATCCTCGGCGCTGTTGGCATGGATCGTCGAAAGCGATCCGCGATGACCGGTATTGAGCGCGTCGAGAAAGACCCGCGCCTCGGCCCCACGAATCTCGCCAACGATGATTCTGTCAGGTCTGTGTCGTAGCGCGGCTTTCAGTAAATCGCTGAACCCGATCTGACTCTTGTGCGTATCGAGTTGGGCTTCGGCGGAGATGACGTGCGGCTTTCTTATATAGAGTTCGGCCACGTCTTCGAGGACCAGGATGCGGTCGTTTTCCGGGATAAAACTGGCCAGCACATTGGCGAGCGTGGTCTTCCCTGAGTTGGTTGCGCCGGAGATCAGAATGTTATCGCCGCGGCGGACGGCTTCCGTCAGAGCAGTAGCTTGATCTTCGGTCAGCATTTTCCGTTCTATCAGGTCAGCCATGGTGAAATTGCGCGAAGTAAACCTGCGGATGGTCATCATAGTGCGAGGATGTACCACAGGTGGAATCATGGCAGCCATGCGGCTGCCATCGGGCAGGCGTAGGTTCATGATGGGCGAATCCGCATCCAGCTTCTTGCCGAAGCGGTTGGCGATAATCTCCAGACCGGTTTGCAATGCTCCATCGTCAAACCGGATGCCTGGCAGCAATTGGATTTTCCCGTCCTCTTCGATCCAGACCGACGAGTCCGGGTTCACCATGATCTCGGAGACGGTCTTGGCTTCGAGCAGATGCCGGATGGGTTTGAGAAACGGGATGATGACCTCGAAACTCATGCACATATCCTTTCCGGATCGAAGCCGATCCGCTCCTGGTCGAACCAGGTCATGGTGAGGGGCAGGAAGTCCAGCTTCAGATAGCAATACGTTGCCGACCACGGGGTGATGCCATCGAAGGCAAGAATGACGGCCTGCGCATTCTTGAGATGGAGGAAGACGTTCTCCTCGAATAATGGCTCTGGTCGCTTTTGATATTGTTTGGAAGCGGAGACCGAGCCTTTGCTCGATGCGGTACGACCGGAGAGCCAGCCGACATTGGCGTTGGAGCTGGACTCCGACACGGTATAACTGATGCGGGTCTTGTCCGCCTTGCCGCACAGCTCCGAGGCAAACCGGGCCGTGTCAGGATCGGCGGTCGAGAGAAATATCTTGGTGCGAAATGCCTGCAGCAGGGTCTTCACCCCTTCATTGGGCAGCGCTTCCGTCAGGCTGGAGATGCTCTGCGTGGCCACAATCGGAATGCATTTCGGTTGGCGGGAGATGGACAGGAAGCGTTCATCGCCCGTGGGATTGTCGCCGCCGACGGTGGCGAAGTTCTGGTACTCATCGCAAATGAATACGGTGGGGCGGAAATAGCGGTCTGGTTCAGCAGCCATCCGGGGAATGCGCAGCATTACGGCCCGCTGGTAGTCCACCTTCATCATGGTGCCGATAGTTTTGGCCAGGGCAGGATTCAAGGCCACGGGAAACTTCAGACCGACGACTTTGCCCGACTCGATCAAGTCATCGAAGGATGGCAAGATTCGACCCTTCGGATCGCTGGCGCATGGCTTTCCATCGTAGAGTTCCTTGGGCGGGCAAAAGACGCGGCGTACTTGCGGGTCGGTTGCAAACAGCGAGAGGAAGACGACGATGCCCTGCACGATCGAGGTCTTGACCTCGGAACGAAAGAACTTCCAATGCTCCCAATACCAATATTGGACCCAGCCGAAAGAGTCCTGCTGCTCGGGAGCGAAGGTCTTGCGCGTATAGAGGAAGAATTCGGCATTCGTCTGCTGGAGTAGCAACTGTTCCAGCTCTTTCGTCCACACAGCGAGGTGCTGATCTGCATCCTTCCGCCACACGAATCCCAGCGAAGAGAGCAACGATTCGTGTTCCTGGTAGGCATCTATTCCAATGCCGATATATTTTGTCTGGCTGAAGCGGCACCCCACTTCGATCAGCATGTCCTCCAGACATCCGGCGCTGATGACGGTGCGGAAGAGATCGACCATTGTGAGGTATCCGTCGCGGATGCGGTGTAACAGAATCACGTACCGGACCAGGTCGGTGTAAGACTGCTGCCAAAATGGCTCCTTGCCCTTGCCCCAGATGGAAGTGATGATGGAGGCGATGTTGAATGCCTGGGCATAGGGATCGAGCGAATTGTTCAACGGGTTATAGCGGAGGTCGCCGTCGAGCGAGACTTCGACATAGTCCGGTGCGCGCCCGCACCACGTCAGGATTTCCCTGAGCTGATCGCAAAGATCGCCTTTGACCTCCAAGACGATGCCAGAAAGTTTCCGCTCACTGTCATTCGCCCGGTAAGCGAACAGTTGCCGCATGGCCGGCAGGATCAGGCCAAGCGTTTTGCCGGAACCTGTGGCCCCGACAATGAAGGTCCCGGTGTAGAGACCGCGCTCGGGAATCGTGAGCCATTGCGGGACAGGGCTGGGCCTGGGCACAAGTTGCCGGTGCAGCTCGCCCACGACCAGCGACAGTTCCTGGCGGGTGAACGGATCGGGACACGGCGGCAGCGCCCCGGCGATCTGCTCCTGATCGGCCCTATATAGATGGACGTAGACCAGCGAGAAGAGCATGGAGAAGACCAGGAATGGCGTGCTATACAGGAACAAGTTGTAGCTTTCGATCACTGCGTAAAATATTCGTGGACGTTCGAGCAGGATCAGACGCAGCAATGGGTCCTCTTCATGGACCGGATACAGGCTCTGGAGCACGATGCCGCAGGCCGCGCTCAAGCCCACGGCGAGCGCCACGCGATATTCGACCAGCGGACGAATCAGATTCTGTAGATGCGGGATGAAACGCATACGATGGATACCTCCTGTTATGCGTGCGTGATGGAAGGTGAATCCGATTTTGACGGTGGGCCGGAAGCCGGACTGCTCGGAGCTGTCGCAGACCTTGCGCCCTGGGACATTCGTAGAGGGTTCGCAGGCCGCCCAGCTTTGTATTTGAGGAAGTCTTCTTCCTGCGCCAAAGCAAAGCGCAGCAGTTGGTTGATGATGTATTTCGGTTCGTTGTCCGACCACTCGGCCATCAACTGGATATCGTCTGCGATGGATTGGTCGATGGACGCTTGAATCTTCGCTTGCCGGATTCGGCTGGCGCTGTGATCGATCTTGAATTTACTCATGACTGTCCCCCATAGATACGGTTGAGATTGGGTTGCGACTCCGAGAAGATATGTTCCAGATACAAACCGGATCGGAAATTGATCCTGACTTGATCTCGTTCATATCCAGTGCAGATCGGTCCGGTGTCCGTGACAGATACGTTCTGGATAGCTCGAATGCCGAGGCGGGAGCGACCAGCGCGGCGCAGCCGACGCGGGAATTGCGGAGCAATGCGGTCGCTCCCGCCCCCGGCACATACTAGATCGGA
>JAJYGR010000290.1 GCA_021790655.1 Acidobacteriota bacterium
TGTGCGATGCGCTCAAAGGTATCTACCTTTTTGAGTGGTGGCCGCAGCGGCTTCATGGCCTCAGTCCCACTTGCCGCAATTTGCAGGCGCGGATAATGCAGCAAAATTCGGTCGCCCTGTTCTCCGGGTACAACGAACAGCCCTGACCACTCGTGAAAGAAATTGCTGCCTTCCCTGTCTACGAATCCAAGGATGGTCTGCACGGACATTCCCGTTGTCGGCGCTCCCGCAATCAATGGTTGCGCCATCTGCAACCCCGTCGATGTCATAGATGCAATCCGTCCAACATTGAAACTCACTCGCCGTATATAGTTCACATCGGAGTTGACCGCTGCCGGAGAACTAACATAAGCCGCGCTAACTCCGCTTCCTACATAGCCGGTCTGTCCCATGTAATCCACGTCAACGGCAACCATCTGCCCTGCAGAAAAACCTGCGAGCTGGCTCGTCGTAAGGTTTAGATAAGTAGATGTGCTTCCGCTTTGCAACGGTACTGCTGCGGCTCCCGAACCTCCTGAGCCATTGGCGACAGCTCCGGATGCTGTTGCCAACAGGTTCATTTGTTCGGAACCGGCTGTCACCGCCATCTGCAACTTTCCCCAACTCAAGAAGTGCAACAGCACAAACGAATCGATCTCCGTGCGAACCTGAGATAGCGGAAGTCCCGGCGCTCCACTTCGCAGCGGAACAATCTTAGTTCCAGACTTTCTCTCAAATGCATCCAGCCATCCAAGATCCAGCCACGGCGAGGGTGGCGCATCCAAATTGAAATTGCCATTCTGCGCCGGATCGAAAATTGTTGGCGTAGATGCTGCACGATTCACAGGAGCAAAATACGCTCGCACACGCCTGGCAATCGGCGGCGTTAGCGGTAGTGGAGTGATTGCAGGTGTACTCATTGCTCCCCCGGCTCTTCGTAGCTAAATACTGATACCGTTGTGGTGCGCAGCAGCCTGTCACGCTCTACCTTTACCGGCTGAAACGTTGCTTCTGTCCAGAAGATCTGGGTCTCCATTGCCGTTGCCGGGGACTGAGCATAGCTCATCTTTTGCGCAGTATTGGGTTGCAATAAAGACAGCAACTCGGCGTCCATCTCCGTCAGCATCGCCCCTCGATCCATGCCCATGTTTCCATTGCTTCCCTCGGTCATGTACTCGATCTCGCACTCCATCTGAAGCAGCACTTCCGACAAATAAGGATCGTTGTGCAGTCCGAGCCAACGCAGTACGAACACGTTCGCCGGTGGCTGCGCAGTGACCAGCTCATTGCTTTCCACCAGGATTCCTGGCCGTGTCACCCCGCGCAAATACATCGTGCGGTTAGGGTTCAACGCTGCAAGGCGATTGCGCAATGTAATGTAAAAAGTATTTTGTGCGTTCTGCATGGCGCTTCTCCTTACAGCGTGATGCTTTGCGGGCCTCGTAATATCAGCCGATACATGTACGGCCGACCAAATGCCTCTGCTTCGGCTGCGGCCTCAATCAACATCAACTCACCATCGACAAACACGCCGGCGGCCATCGCAAATAATTGATCGGTCGAGGCCAGTTGCAACAGTCCAAGCTGCGTCTGGATGGAAGAGGCTGAGATCAACAATTCATACCGGTTCACCTTGCCATCTCGAAGCTCAGGTCGAACGCGGCGAAATACCGCCGGGGACAACGGAATATCTTCGTAGGTGGGTGTGCTTTCGCCCAGTTGTTCTCCATCAGAACCAGCAACAGCGTAGGTCGGCAGGCGCAACAGCACTGTCGTCCCACCCAGACAACGCAACAAAGCGTCCGCTGCCCGCTGCTGCGCTGCCGTTGGATTTCTTACGCTTAAGTCGGCGCTCATCGCTCACCCCAACATCGTCGCCACATAGGGCTGCAACATCGCGGCCACCTGCGGATCGATTAGAGAATTTGAAAAATACGCCATCTGCATCGTGTCGATCCGGCTCGACTTCACGTTCAGTCCCGGCGTGGCCTGCGCATTTTTTACAATCTGCGCGCATGCCACCTGCACCGTATATGGAATCGTCGCAAGACCCGCGGTATATACCACATCCACTTCGTTGTATGGCAGCCCCAAAATGTTCATTGGAAATGTGATTTCTCCGGTATTCGGAACGAAGTCCACATCGGCGATGTTCAAATTGCTCCACGCTCCCGGCAATCCAAAGACCCAGGCAATCTGCTCGTAAGAAGGATCGATCAACTCTCCGCGTCGTGGCCGAATATACCGGGCTTGTACCGAAATCAGAGGAGAAGAATTCGGCGCAACTGCTACCAAAGGAAGATAGCTAAGCCGCACCGTCTGAGCGTGTGCCGTGATGCGCATTCGCTCTTCGTATTGCGTAGGATTCAAGCTGGTTCGGTGGCAATACGAGTCGATCAGGGCCGAAGCCATCGTCACCCAGTCGTCCGTTGTGTCCGCCGGAAGGCCATAAGTGGCGTAGTCGGTCGGCAGCAGATATCCCATAATGTTTCCTCCGGAAAGTTTCCAAGCGCCGTTGGGGACCGCATGGCAAAAAAGAGAAGGCTGACCTCAGTTATGGGCCAGCCTTCTACACTGCTGTTACAAAATGGTCCAATTGCACTTACAACGGATTTCTACCGGTCTACGATTACCTGGTAGTGTGCTCCGGCGGCAGCCATCTTCACCACAGGTGCGCCAAACTTGACCACCACATACTGTGAGGCCAACGATCCAGGTACTCCAAGTTGGAATACACGGGGATTCGGGTCGCTCAGCCAGTGGTACTCAATCAGGTCTTCCGTCACAATATATGCTGGCAATTGTGCCGTACCCGAACCCGGTACACCGGTATAACCAAGTGTCCAGTCCGGAATCAACGGCAATTCCCCAGCTTGCGTCACTAGTGTTTTTACCGTGAAGCCGCCGTTGATCTCCTTCGTATGCAACACCACGTTGAACTCGGTCTTCATCTCGCGGTCAATTAGATCGAGAAGCACAGGATTGGCATAGATAGCCGTCGGACGGACAGCATAATTGTTGCTGGCCACCATCTGCGCGATGGTCGACTTCAGGCCATCCACGATGCTTGCCGTGGTTGCAATGGTCGTCGTAAATCCACTGGCCGCAATTTGTGCTACCGCTCCGTAATACTGCGGTGTGGTCGGCGTACTCAGAGAAGTGTCCGTGCCGTTCCACAATGCCAGATCGTGCGTGTGCATTACACCTTCGATGGTGTCCGCAAGGTCCTTTGCCTGTAGGTAAGCAAACTGGCTCTGCTGATTTCCCAACTCGATATCGAACAGGTTGTAGTTGATCTGCGCTACAAGTGCCTTTAGAGGCACAGCCCGCTCCACCCGAGTTGGGCTTACGACGGGCGCCGAAATATTTCTAGGATCGACAAAACCCGTCGCGGCGGTCGGCTCAGGAATTGCAGTCTGCTCGAAGTAACGCGACGGATGGCCGGTCGCTGGCACCTGCTTGATGCGCTGCCCGAAAAGTCCCCGGCGGCGGACGATGTCCGTGATCTCCGTCTGGTAAATCGGGACTTCAATCGCGCCTGGCCCAATGTAATCCGCGGCGGCGTGAATGTCATGGAAATTAGCGTTCATACTGTCCTTTCACTGGCCTGTCGGCCGTGGTTGGCGATGGATAAATTTGTGAAAATGCGGGTGCCCCAGGTCTCGGTCGTCGCGGCGACAGACCTGGGTTTATGTCGGGGGAATACCATGTGTCACCGGGTGCTCCATCCTTCGCGTTTTTCTTTTTGCGAAGGGTGGGATACAGCGATGCATACTGTAACCCTGAACTTGCCGACCCAAGGCTTCTACAGAAAAAACTAGCCGAGCAGGCCAGCCCGCAACAGTTGTGACTTCACCGCGATTCGTTGCTCAATGCTCAGTGAAGTCAGGGCTGCATCCAGCGACCCAGCCTCGATCGAGTCGAGATTGGAAATTCCCTGCTTGGCGAGCAGCGACACTGTTGCCGCTGTCATCGTTTTGCGCCCGCTCGAATGAGAAGAAGCGCCCTGCGCGCGCAGTTCGGCTATTTGCATCACTGCCTCATGCAGTTTGCGCTCCAGCTCATATACACGCTCATTGCCTGCGCTGTGCGAGCTGCCCTGCTCAACCGTCGCTACGATCTTCTGCACCTGTCCCGACATGCTCAGATGTTGTTCTTCCAGTCTGCTGACTGTTTGCTCCAGCAGGCTCGCAGCGCCCGCCAGCCGGTCCAGCGTCAATGCAAGTGTTTCAAGAGAACGTTCTGCTCCCTGGTCCATTGTTTTGCCCCTTTTTCTGTAAGTTTTCGGACTTCGCTGTTTTACGAATCATGCCGCGCCGCGATATGCCGCCATGGAGACTCCACGACGGCGCATCACATGCGGTTTCAAACGAAACGATGTCTGCCGATAGGCCGCTTTATCGCGAAGCAAAATGGCCGCTCCTGTAAAGGTCACGCGGCCCAGCTTCCAGATGGAAGAACGCATGTCCTCCACGTGGGCATCGGCCAGTTCGTAAGACATGCCCATGCTTCCCGCTGTCAGGTTGCGCAGTTTCTCTTCAACCTCCGGAAAGTCGCGAGCATACAGGTATCCACCCACCATCAGCCGTTGTCCAACGATATCGGCCTCGGTCAATATTCCGCATTTGCTGCGTGCATCGTGGCCGTCCCAGTCGGGGCGAAAATCTACCCCCATACCAAGTAAGGATGGAAGCGCAGCCTCGGCTGCGCTTCGAGTCAAGACCACGCGGTGGCCCCGAGATCCGCTGGGAGCGCGATCGCTAGCCACATCGACGAGCGTCAATACTCCTTCAAACGGCACCCGGTTCGGATGGCCGTGGACAGCCGGGAACTCGACCGCCATTGCGTCCAGTTTCATGTGCTCTCCCATATTGCTTGTTGTTGGTTGAATTGCCATGCGGGGTGAGGTTGCACTCCCGCAGTCTCGTTTCTGTGACGTCTATTGCATTTCACGAAATGGTGTAAGGCATCGGGCACCCCATCCATCGCAGTCTTATCGCAAAGGGTGGGAGTCAATACGGACTGTGTTCCACCAAGTCTGAAGATGTCTCTATTGCGCGCTGGCCAGACCGCTTCCATCCGAGGTTGCTTTTTCCAGCATCCGAGTATGCTCGAGCGGACGAAGTCCACGCTGTGCGCGTACCTCGTCCACCGTCAACACGCCCGCCTGTAACAGCGCCGTTTGAATTTGCACCTCCTGCATCTCATCCCGTGCGTCGAGTTCGTTGAAGACAAACTCAAATTCCCGCCATCCCAGACGCTTGCCAAACAGGTCACGTGTGAAATGTTCCGCCAGCATCCGCGCAATTGGGGCGATCGTCGTGCGGAACGCCTCATCCGCCAACTCACCCGCCGTGTTGCGATTTACGTCACGATCCAGCCCCAGCATCATCGGAGGAAGGCCAAAAGCATTTCCAATCATGCGAATCAGAAATTCCTGCCACTGGATTCGCAACTCCGCATCGGTGCCTCCGGTAAACTTCAATACTTCGGGCTTTTGCTCACAGGTCAGCAGTGGAACGCGGCCTGTCCCTTCGATCTCATCCTGCCACCAGCGCAACAGTCGATTGTGATGGTCGGGTGTGGTTTCATTCAGCCAGAGCGCGTATTGCACCACGCTGTTGCTGGCCAGCCGGCCCGCATATCGATGCGCCGCCAGGAAACTGTTCACCGTCTCGAATGCCACTTCCAGCGACCCCAGTCCAAACGGCGTGTGCGAGCGTGGATTCAATCGCAAATACATCAGCTCATTGTCATAAAGAGGGATCTGTGAATCCGGCCCGACACGGTTCGTGTTCTGCGCATAGCGCGGCGAGTCCGGTTCTCCGTCCCACTTAGCATTCAGTTGAATCGTCGCTCCATCTACCGGCCACAGCGCAAACGGTCGCTCCGCATCATCCGTCCTCTCCATCTCAATCGCGCCAAATCCGCCGACCAATGCATCTTCCAATGCCTGTTCAATGACAGACCGGAAGGAGTCTGCGTTATTGGGATCTTCAAGGTTGCGTCGAAGAATCTCCATTCTCGTTGGCGCGTCTGGAACATTCGCCAGCGAATACCCACGCCGCAATTGGATCTGCCAATCCATGCTGGCGATGCGATCTTTGATGATGTTTATCGCTCGCCGGGGTACAGGGTTTTCCGCAAAACGCCGCAGGTTCGCTGGCGTCCCTTTGGGCAGCAATGCATTTGGCGGACGCACCGGCCCTATGATCGACGGCAACGGCACTGTTTTGCGAGACGCACCATCGACGCTTGCAGCCGCCAAAGCAACTCCATCAAGGACAGCAGAAACCACCTTGCTGTTCGCTGCTCGATGGCTCCAGATACGTTGGAGGTTTGTTTTCCAGCTCACTGATCTCCGCCTTTCCTGTCTGTTTGTAAATCGCTGCATCCCAAATCTCATCCGCTCCGGCCCAGAGGATTCTCTTACCGTGTCGGTACAAGCAAAAGAGTGTCATTCTGAACGGAGGCCGCCCGGGCGACTGGAGTGAAGAATCCAGAGGATATTCTCCTGGCAACTACCGCCGAGTTTCCCTTGCAGCAACTGGGCGATGCAAAAGAAAAGAGCGCGGCTTTTGGCCACGCTCTTTCACTTGCTTCATCCGTCCGACAACCCGCTTACACTCGCAATTCCTCTCGCGCGCGTTCCGCGACTCGAGGCAAGTCCGAAACCGTCAACACCCGTATCTGACTCCGTTCCAGGGTCTCCACTCCAAATCGATATTGGTCGATTCGGTCCTGCTCCGCGCCATTGGTAAGAATCTCCTCGGAGTCTTTCCCCAGCAGTCCGCGCAGCGGCTCAACAATTGCTGTCAATTCCAGCATTGCCTTCTCCACGCGCATGACACCTTCCACCATCTGGGGCGCGCTGAAGGCCAATACCTTGGTCGCCTCCAGATCGCCTTCCAATGACACCGCATGGAACATGCGAATCACGCCATTCGGTCGATAACCACAATCGATGCGCAACGGATCTCCTGGCTGTGTATACATCGATGCCTGGATGCGTTTCCGCATCACGTTCCACACTCCGACTGCCTCAAACTGTCGCCGCATTAAGGCCACAATCGCCTGCCGCCCACTCTGCCGCCTTGCCTCTCGTTGCCTTCTGGTTTCGATGTACAGGCGGCTCAGTTGGTCCATCTCCGCGGGGATCGATTCTGCCAGGCACGCCTTCGGCTCCGTGATCTGCAGCATGTTGGAAAACGTGTCCTCCAATGCTTTCATCATCGATGTGGTCTCGTTCGCGCCCTGAGAGAGCCGCTCCCGCACTTCATTTTCCAGCGCTTCGAGCATCCCCGTGTCCGCCTCTGGATCGACGCATCGCACGCGGCTCCAGTCCCGCGTAAATTGCACCCGCGCTGTCTCGGGCCGTCCAGTTTCTCGCAACACCACGCCAATATTGACGAACTCATTCTTCACCGTGTCCGGCACATACCGGACCAGAAAAAATTCGCATTGGATGCGTTCTGTGTTCATGCTCTTAGATACTTCTTGCGCGGACGCAAAAAATAGTAATCTCCGTCTCGCTCACCACTTATTCTCTACCCTCTTCCGCTCCCCCAAACGCCCCTCTCCAACTCCCGTTCCCATCTCCACCCATTTCGGAAATGGTTCCCGCGTGCTCTCCCGAAACTGCACAATCCACTCCCGTACCTGCCCCTGCCGAGCCAGCAGTGCAACCACAAGACGTTCCATGTCGCGCATGTCGCCGCCGTACCAGATCGGTGGGACCGTCTCGGCAATCTGCCAGACAATATCTGCTTCCAGGTTCTCCACTCGGCCCAGCCACGGTTCAAAGCTCGACCAACCCGTCACGTCCGTATACACCCGATTGCGGCCATATACACCCCGCAGGGGCGCATCCTGGAAACACCACTCTCCAGCGTGAAAGCAATATCCCTGATCGACAAATGTTGCAGCATAGCGTTTCTCGCGTGGCTTGCGGTGAAACACCGCCTGCCTCCCATTGCTGTTGCACGTCCATTTGTCCACCACCAGCATCCCTGCAAATTCTCCCAGATTGCGCACTTCGCCCAACTGCTCTTCCGGCAGATAATCCACCACCTGCCCCGGCATCAATCCTCCCACGTAGCGCGATCCAAATTGCAGGCCTGCCCGGCAACGCTCCTGTT
>JAJYGR010000182.1 GCA_021790655.1 Acidobacteriota bacterium
GCAATGATTGAGCGCGCGCAAGCAAATGCGTTGGCTGGCGGTTACAAGAATGTTGAATTCCATCTCGCGGCGATCGACCATGTCCCGCTGGCGGACGCGTCTGTCGATTGCGTGATCAGCAACTGCGTCATCAATCTTGCTCCCGACAAGCCGAAAGTGTTTCGAGAAATGGCCCGCATTTTGAAGCCCGGCGGAAGGCTGTCAGTCAGCGATATCGCGTTAAAGGGTGAGTTGCCAGCAGCAATTGCGGAAAGCATGGCCGCGTATGTTGGCTGCATTGCGGGAGCCATTTCCATAGAAGCGTATCGCGAGGGTTTGCTGGCTGCGGGCTTCGAGCACGTAGAAATTGTGGACAGCGGCGCGGACCTGAATGCGTATGCCAAGGTGGAGAACCAGTCTGGTTGCTGCTCGCCTTCTATGAGCAATGTTGCGGACAGCGGACAAGCTTTGCCAGTCGTCAGCGCCTCTTGCTGCTCCGTAGAGGCAAATGGGGAAACGAATGCGTCCGCGAATCTGCACGAAGAACTGGCGGTGCTTCTCTCGCAGTACGACATCAATGCGGCAGCAGCCAGCGTGAAGGTCTACGCGGTAAAGCCTCGGGTTTAGCGCCAACGAAGGACTCTCATCATGCGCAAACATTACAACGTCATGTTTCTCTGCACGGGGAATTCGGCCCGCTCCATCCTGGCGGAAGCAATCATGAACCACAAGGGTGCGCCCACATTTACTGCATACAGCGCAGGCAGCAGCCATCCGGCAGGGATGGTCCGACCGGAGGCGATTCGGCAACTGGAGACTGCTCATATCGGCACGGAGGGATTGCGCAGCAAATTCTGGGATGAATTCTCGAGGCCGGATGCACCGAAGTTGGATTTTGTCTTTACGGTGTGTGACAATGCTGCGAAAGAAGTCTGTCCCGTCTGGCCCGGACAACCTATCACCGCCCATTGGGGAATCCCCGATCCCGCCGCCGTCGAGGGAACACCGGAAGAAATTGAGCGGGCCTATAGTCGGGCCTTTGCTACGCTGGATCGAAGGATCGGCCTTTTTCTTAGTCTGCCGCTTTCGGCGCTCGACACGTTAGCGATTCAGAAAGAAATCGACAGCATCGGACGGCAATAGAAAACCCCGTAATTTTTCGTGCTTATAGGGATTGACGGACCCTCTCGCACGCACGCTACATCCAACATGAGAACTACACTGACTATCAAGCTGTTTTGAGTCGGGCTTCCACAAACTTCCTCATCCTGCGATGCGAGTGATCTCCAGTCCCTGGCCGATGGGTAGCGTGATGGACTCTACATCAGGCAACGAGCGCACATGAGTCACATTCCTCATCCTGCGATGCGAGTGATCTCCAGTCCCTGGCCGATGGGTAGCGTGATGGACTCTACATCGGGCAACGAGCGCACATGAGTCACATATTTCGTCAATTGATGCGAAAGGATGTTGTCGGCAACGACGATGCAGCCGGGATGCATCTGTAGCATGTCGAAAAAGCGGATGTAGTCCTCTTTTTCGCAATCGATCAGGACGAATTCCAACGCAGTCAACGTGGGCAGCACCGTCGCTGCATCGCCAAGGCGAAAATCTACGAAGGCATCGAGATGCAGCGCGGCGATTGTATTCTTCGATTCCGCTTGACGCATCGGCTCGATTTCGAGCGAGATCAGTTGGCCCTGTGTCTGCTGGGCCGCGCTGGCCAGCGCGATGGTAGAGATGCCGCTGGAACCGCCGACCTCCAGCAGTTTTTTTGCGCCTATACCGGTCACTAAAGAGTGAAGAAATTCCGCGCTGGCGGGTTGAAGATTGCGATGCCGCTGTGAGATGGGAAGGCCCTCGGCGTCCTGGTGCTGCTTCCGTGCCCACAGGCGGTCGATTTCCGCTCGTTGTTGCGTATTCATTCCGCAAATGCCTCCAGTCGCAGAATACTCTCTGCCGAGCGCGTCGATTGCGATGGTTCAGCTTGCGATGCGCTGCGCCGCATGTTAATTTGAGACTTGTGTGTGACAGGCGCTCGCTGCGGGTCGCCGCTGCGACTGCGCATTGGTTTCAGAAGTGATTAAGTAGGGCTGGCGTAGCTCAGCTGGTAGAGCATCTGATTTGTAATCAGAGGGTCGGGGGTTCAAGTCCCTTCGCCAGCTCCAGCAAAGATTTCATTGGGCGCAGTAAAATAGCTAAGGTTCGGTTCCGTCCCTCATCGACGCGTCTCCTGCCAAAAAGCTTGCGATTCACACGAAAGCAGTGCGGGCAGAAGTGTATCAGCCTGCCGGTGTGAGGGCAGTGGCGGTTCGCAATGGATGGGATGGATCGAGGGTGTGCACAGGTGGCCGAGCGGTTAATGGCAGCAGACTGTAAATCTGCCGCTCCTTGCGAGCTACGGAGGTTCGAATCCTCCCCTGTGCACCAGATATTTTCGTGTTGGGTTGGCGGGGCAAAAGCACGTGTTCGGCGTGGTAACGGGCGTCGATGAACCCGTCTGCGAAGGCGCTGGTGGCGTCGGGAGTGTTGCTGGGGCTGATGGGGCTGGCGTGGTTCACGCTGGAGGCGGACAAGATTCGGACCATCGTATTGATCGTGCTGGGACTGTTTTTATTTCGCGTGGTGATGCACGCGCTGCGTTCGCGATACGATGAATAGGTAAGGTCCGGCAGGGCTGATGTAGCTCAGTGGTAGAGCACTCCCTTGGTAAGGGAGAGGTCATGGGTTCAAGCCCCATCATCAGCTCCAGAAATGCAGCTAGACCGGATTGATAGGTAGTGTAACCGGATTTGAAAAGGAGTCATTCTGAACGGAGGGCGTTCGCCGTGGCGAAGCGACCGGAGTGAAGAATCCAGAGAATATTTGCTTGGATTGCGTTGCCATCACCCTCTGGATTCTTCCCCTTCGGCAAGCTCAGGGTCAGAATGACACACCTTATTTTCGATTGCAGTAATCTGTAAATCCGCTCCAGTAGCGAAGCGCGGGAGTAACTCAGTGGTAGAGTCACAGCCTTCCAAGCTGTTGGTCGCGGGTTCGATCCCCGTCTCCCGCTCCAGATTGCGATTCCAGGTTTAAGCGGACTCTTATGGGAAACATGTTTCAGCAGGCGGCCATACCGGTCGAAAATCCGGCGGTGTTTGAATCCGTGAAGGCGGCGATTGAGGCGGCGTTTGCGACGCCCTCGGTTGGCAAATTTTTGCAGCGGGTGGAAAAAGCGAAATTGCGCGTGCGCCACTTCGAGAAGATTCTGGAGCAGGGATTGTTAGGCGATGCCGCGAAGACTGGTTACGCGCAGTTAGGCGACAGCGACCGCGGTCAGATTCGCGAGATGTATTTACGCTCTGTGGAGCAGGTGGCGCCGGACATTCGTGGGAAGTATCTTAAGGTGTACGCGTACTACTGAGGGTGGATCGATGAGCGATGTCAATATCGTTGTGAATGGATCTACGGTTTCTCTGGAAGATTGGTCCGTGGCGAAAAGGGCGAATACGGAAGAGCTGCCAGCGTTGAGCGAAATGCAGCGTGAGGTCGCACGGAAACTTGGCGTCTCCGCGGACGATTATGCGCGGTCGCTTTTAGCGCAACAGTATGGCTCTCATCGCGTGCGAGCCAGAGCGGAAGAATTTGCTTCTCGTCTCAATCAGGTACTACTAAGAAAAGGTGTTGTAGGCCAGGTAGTTAAATTGGAGCGGCGGCCCGGCGTGCTGGCATGGACTGCGGATATTGGGACACAGGCCAGAGCTGTTTCCATTCAGGTTCCGTTCGAGTTGTTTGATGATGTTGTCGACGACGCAGGCGACAATTCAAATTACACGGATTGGCTTCATGCCAAGGTTAGCTCCCTGGTGCAACAATCTTTGAATCTGGGAGACGTCGCTTGACCTGGCTCCAGAACTGCGTTGTAACGTTCCGTCTGTCATCATTGGGAAGGCAAGAATTGCAAGATATTTTCGGGGAAACTTCGTTTTCTGCGTTTGTCGCGGATGCGAATGAAACAGGTGCGTGGATCATCTTTGATGGTACGGACGATAGCAAAACAGCGCCTTCTTTTCTGCTGAAATGGGACTACGTCTCGACGGCCTCTCTCGAAATATCTCTTGCCGATGAAGATTCCAAGGGTGCCCGACGGCAGATTGGATTTAGATAACGGGAAGCTCGACACCGTTATTTGCTAGCGAGAATTTAAAGAAACCGAACGGAAGGATCATTGAAATGGCGAAGGAAAAGTTTGACCGGTCGAAGCCGCACGTAAATGTAGGGACGATCGGGCACATCGATCATGGCAAGACGACGTTGACGGCGGCGATCACGAAGGTGCTGTCGAAGCACAATCCGAACAACAAGTTTCGTTCCTTCGACACCATCGACAATGCGCCGGAAGAGCGGGAGCGCGGGATCACGATTGCGACCGCGCACGTGGAGTATGAGACCAAGAACCGGCATTATGCGCACGTCGACTGCCCGGGCCACGCCGACTACATCAAGAACATGATTACCGGCGCGGCGCAGATGGACGGGGCCATTCTGGTGGTTGCGGCGACCGATGGACCGATGCCGCAGACCAAGGAGCACGTGCTGCTGGCCCGACAGGTGGGCGTGCCGTACATCGTGGTGTTTCTGAACAAGTGCGATGCGGTGGACGATCCGGAGCTGATCGACCTGGTGGAGATGGAAGTGCGCGAGCTGCTGTCGAAATACCAGTTCCCGGGCGACGATGTGCCGGTAATTCGCGGCTCGGCGCTGGGCGCGTTGAACGGCGAGGCGGAGTGGGAAGCGAAGATCGACGAGCTGATGGAAGCGGTGGACAAGAGCGTGCCGATGCCGCAGCGGGCCATCGACCAGCCGTTCCTGATGCCGATTGAAGATATTTTCTCGATCTCGGGCCGTGGCACGGTGGTGACGGGACGGATCGAGCGCGGCAAGGTGAAGGTGGGCGAGGAGACGGAAATTGTCGGCTTCCGCGAGACGCGCAAGACGGTGGTGACGGGCGTGGAGATGTTCAAGAAGCAGTTGGACGAAGGCCTGGCGGGAGACAACGCGGGGCTGCTGCTGCGCGGCATTCCGAAGGAAGATGTGGAGCGTGGAATGGTGCTGGCCAAGCCGGGCTCGATCACGCCGCACACCAAGTTCAAGGCGGAGATTTACGTGTTGAGCAAGGAAGAGGGCGGACGGCATACGCCGTTCTTCAACGGCTACCGGCCGCAGTTTTATTTCCGGACGACAGATGTGACGGGAGTGGCGAAGCTGCCGGAAGGCACGGAGATGGTGATGCCGGGCGACAACGTGGCGCTGGAAATCGAGTTGATTACGCCGGTGGCCATGGAAAAGGGCCTGCGCTTTGCGATCCGCGAAGGCGGACGCACCGTCGGCGCCGGGGCCATTGCCGAGATTTTGAAGTAGAAGAAGTCTAAGAATAGTTAAATGTTGCAGATGTGCCGATCGGGATTGAGTAAAAAATCCTACTAAGCAAATGCAACGAAAATCGGATAGGATAAATAGATGCGCGAAATTATTACGTTGCAGTGTCCGGATTGTAAAGAGCGGAACTACTCGACCACCAAGAACAAGAAGAAGACGACCAGCCGACTGGAGTTCTCCAAGTTTTGCAACCGTTGCCGCAAGCACACGGCGCACAAGGAAACCAAGTAGGCTGGGCGCTTTGTCAAGCAAAGTTCGATAAGGGATAGGGGCGTAAGCTCAACGGTTAAACTGCTGGTCTCCAAAACCGGACTTGGGGGTTCGAATCCCTCCGCCCCTGCCAGTCTTAGTTGGGCTGGCCTTTGAGCAGCTACTTCGCGATATGCGGAGTGCAGTCAGTTGAGAAGGAAATATTTATGGCGAAGGCAATAGCGGCAACTGGCGAAGCGAGCAGCGCGACGCCGCAGTGGAAGCAGGGGCCGGAGCGGTTTCTGAATTCGCCGCAGTGGAAGCAGGGGCCGGAGCGGTTTCTGAATTTCCTGAAGGACGTCCGCAGTGAGATGCACAAGGTGGTCACGCCGTCGCGTCAGGAAGTGCAGACGACTACGACAGTCGTCATTATCACGGTGTTTATGTTCGCGGCGTACTTTTACTTGGTGGACACGGTCGTAGGTAGGATCATGCAGTCGCTGCTGGCCTGGCTGACGCACTAATCAAAGTTAACGCCGACAAGGTGAGTCGACAAGGTGAGATGGATGGCAGAAGAACTGAAAGTCGAAGCGCAACAGGCATCCGGTGAGACGCCGCCAGCAAGGTGAGATGGATGGCAGAAGAACTGAAAGTCGAAGCGCAACAGGCATCCGGTGAGACGCCGCCAGAGCTGGCGCCTCCCGTCAACGAGCGCTTCCGTTGGTACATCATTCACGCCTATTCCGGCTTTGAGCGGAAAGTGCGCGAGTCGATCGAGAGCCGCGTGCAGGCGTACGGGCTGCATGACCGCATCGGTCGCATCATGGTGCCGACCGAGCCGGTGACCGAGATACGCAATGGCAAGAAGTACACCATCGAGCGCGTCTTTCTGCCGGGATATGTATTGATCGAGATGGATCTCGATAATGAAATCTGGCACTTGGTCAAGAACACTCCTCGTGTGACGGGGTTTCTGGGGACAGGCGAGAAGCCGGTGGCGTTGACGGAAGAAGAGATCAGCTCCATCATCTTCCGCTCGGATGTGTCGAAAGACAAGCCGCGCATGAAGGTGAAGTTCGAAAAGAACGAGTCGGTGAAGATCACCGAAGGGCCATTCGCCAACTTCAACGGTGTTGTGGATGAAGTCAACGAAGACCGTGAAACATTGAAGGTGATGGTGACGATCTTCGGCCGCTCCACGCCGGTAGAGTTGGAATTCAGCAAAGTTGAAAAAATTGTTTGAGGCAACAGAGGTGTAGAGGGAGTCATTCTGAACGAGGCGTAGCGGAGTGAAAAATCCAGAGTATGCCTGCTTTATCCACGGCGCGGTCCCGCTCTGGATTCTTCCCCTTTGGCAAGCTCAGGGGCAGAATGACAGACCTTATTTTTTAATTACCAATGGCCCAAAGCCGATAGTCTCTTTGAAAAGGATTTAGTTATGCCTCCAGTTAAAAAAGTACAGACACAGGTGAAGTTGCAGATTGTGGCGGCAAAAGCCACACCAGCGCCCCCAGTCGGCCCCGCCCTCGGCCAGGCCCAGGTCAACATCATGGAATTCTGCAAGCAGTTCAACGCGCGCACGCAAACCCCGGACATGGCTGGTTTGGTGATCCCGGTCGTCATCACCGTATACACGGACCGCAGCTTTACGTTCGTCACCAAGACGCCACCGGCAGCAGTGTTGCTGAAGAAGGCGGCAGGCGTGGCGAAGGGTGCGGGTAATCCTATTAAAGACAAGGTTGGCAAGGTGACTGAGAAGCAGGTTGCCGAGATCGCCAAGCAGAAGATGCCTGATCTCAACGCCGCTTCCGTGGATGCCGCGATCCGGTCGATCAAGGGAACCGCGCGCTCGATGGGAATTGAAGTCGTCGCATAACGAGTGGGGGATGCGAGACGATATGGACCGATGAAGTGGCGAAGTGGCTGGCCTATCGCTCATCTTGCGTTGGACAAGAGTCTTTCTGGTCACTCAATGCACATCTCACGTATACTGATCGAAGCGATAAAATTGTTTTTCGATTGGGACTACCATGCCGAAAATGAAGACGCACAAAGGTGCGGCCAAGCGTTTTAAAAAGACCGGAAGCGGTCGAGTGAAGCGCGGCCAGGCCTTCATGCGGCACATCCTAACCTCGAAGGCAACCAAGACCAAGCGGCACCTTGCCGCATCTGCCATGGTCTCGGATGCCGACCTGCCGAAGGTGTTGCGCATGATTCCGTACGCCTGATCGGCTCGCCACGGCGAGTTGGGCCCGCACGCGTTCGAGGCCCCCGGAAGCGAACTTTGCGAGAAATTTTCGCAGGAAGTGCTCCGATGAAATCAGACGAAGACAAGCGAGTGAAGAGGTGAACCAGCGCAGGCAACCAAGCCAGCGACTCCTGCCTCCAGCCGCAACAAACTACGCCAAGAGCAACACAAAAGGGAGAAACCAACTATGCCTCGCGTCAAACGTGGCAATAAACGCAAAGAGTATCGCAAGAAGATCCTGAAGCGCGCCAGCGGCTACTT
>JAJYGR010000300.1 GCA_021790655.1 Acidobacteriota bacterium
GCCAGCAGTCCAGCGACCGCCGCGCCAGTAGCTCCGCAGCCCACAATGGCGACGTGAGCCGCAAGCAACTTGCGCTGACCCTCTGCCCCAATGCCGGAGAAGAGAATTTGCCGCGAGTAGCGATCTTCTATGGCTGGAAGAGGTCCATCCGTAAGGACCCTATTGGCGTTATCCATCTCCTTCAGTATATGAAAGCGCGCACGAACGCGGTCTGGCGTGGCATAGTCCAGATAAGAAACAACAATCTATATCCGTCCGTTCGTCATCTTAATAAATAAATTAAACTCGCAAATTCCTTGTGAAAGCATTAATTCGTAGAAATGCGGGCAAAGGCGGTAGCATGACGAGCAATAACCATCTTGCGTATTCTAACCACAGGCAAATGCAGAGCGTAGCAGCCAGTTGAGGGTCGCTAGTTTCACGACCTATCGAAAGTACGGTGTCGCACCGTCGTCCGTGAGCATAACTTTTGCAAAAGGTCCATATCCAGAGAGCGCTCGTCCCCCTACGTCAGATTGCGCGGATCGCTTGCATTGCGTTGGCCCTTGTTATGGCTGCAACGGTCGTGTCTGCAGCGGCAGTGCAGGATTCCCCCCACAGTACCGGCAGGGTAAATCCGACGAGTACGGTTTCGAGCTCGGTACATTTCTCTCCGGGAATTTTGCGGTATAGGGACCTGCGCGGCTGGTATGGTCGGCGCGTGCGGAGCATTCGTTTTGAAGGGGTCCTCGCGCAGGACATCACGACGCTGCAAAAGACACTCGCTCTACAGCCAGGAGATACGCTCAGCGCGGAAAACATTAAAACCAGCCTGCACCAGCTTTACGCCACCGGGTTATATCGGGACATCCTCGCTTCGGGTACTCAGACTGGTGGGCAGGTTACAGTGGTCTTTCAGGGAGTTCCGCAATTGTTTTTGCGCCGCCTTTACGTTCGTGGAATGAAGCAGGAACAGTTGGCGGCGCAGATACAGCGCGCCACCCGACTCGAACTTGGAGAGCCATTCACAAAACGGGAACTGGATCGTGCCACGGAGCATTTAAAACGCTCCCTGCAGCGCAACGGCTTTTACCAGCCATCGGTTTCGGTCAAGACGGTCTCCGCTGGAGCCAATCATCTGGTGGATGTGGTTTATACCGTCAACGCCGAAAAACAAGCCAGAGTAGGTATCGTCACGGTTTCAGGAAATCTTGGGATGACCGTACCCAAGTTCCGAAAGGTAGGCAAGCTCAAGGAGAATTCCAAAGTCACGTCGAACACGGTGCCGCGAGCATTGGGAAGGCTGAGAAAAAATTATCAGAAGAAGAACAGACTGGAAGCCACCGTAAGGGCGGGCGCGGAAACATTCGATCCTTCGAGCCTTCAAGTTGATTATTCGTTCGATGTCGATCGTGGCCCCACAGTTCGAGTTGAGGCGCATGGGGCACGAATCTCCAAGGGAGATTTGAAGCGGCTGATTCCTGTGTATGAAGAAGGCGCCGTCGATCCGGATCTTCTGGATGAAGGCGACGACAACCTCCGAAACCACTTTCAGAAGCATGGATATTTTGATGTTGAAGTCGCTCATGTATTGGAGCATCCGCATCCAGGCGCGGATTTGATCGTCTATCGCATTGAGCACGGGCCGCTGCACAAGGTGGTTTCTGTCAGGATTACAGGGAATCATTATTTCGACACGGATCTTTTGAGACAGCGTTTAAGCGTGCAAAAGGCGGATACGCTAAACCGTCATGGACTGTTCAGTCAGTCGTTGCTTGCCAGCGATGTGGATGCCATCGCAGCGTTATATAAAAGCAATGGCTTTGGCCACGTCACGGTCACTCCAGTCGTTACCGACTCCGACCAGGCGCCTGGCGTGAAAAAGGGAAAGCTCGCGTATGTGCGCGTGACGTATGAAATCCACGAAGGGATACAGCAGCGCATTGGCAAAGTACGGCTTATTGGCGTGCAACAGGTTTCTTCCGCTAAGCTTTTGGCCCTGATGAATACGCGTCCTGGCGAGCCGTATTCTCTCACCACCCTGGCCGGGGATCGGGTCCAGTTCTTCGACTATTACTATCGCCGCGGATTTTCTCAGGTGGATTTGACGTTTGAACAGCATCCGGAAAAAGACAACCCAGACCTCATCGACATCGACGTTCGTATCCATGAAGGCGATCCGTTCTACGTCAACCAGGTGTTGATCAGCGGAATCCACTATACGAAGCCGCAGGTTGTTAACAAATTGCTGGAAATCCATCCCGGCGACCCACTCAACCTGAACGCGCTGCAAGACACGCAGACGCAGCTCTATAACCTCGCTCTGTTCAACGAAGTCGCTACCGGCGTCGTCAACCCCAAGGGGGCGCAACAGAGCAAAAATGTTTTGCTGAACCTGTCCGAAGCGCATCGCTGGAATTACGACTACGGCTTCGGGTTTGAGGTCCAGACTGGCACGCCGCAGCGCAACTGTCCCTCGGCAGCATCGCTTATTGAGCTCGGCGTTGCCCATCCGTCTGCATTCGCGTGCTCTCCCAATGGGAAATTCGGCGCCAGCCCCCGTATTTCGTTTGACGTGAGCCGTATTAACATACGAGGAAGAAACCAGACGGTCACTCTGCAAACCGCCTACGGCACGCTGGAACAGCAGGCGATCATGACCTACGACGATCCCGTTTTTTTCGGTCATAAGACAATCGACTTTGCGATTACGGGCGGCTTTGTCAGCGCCCAGGACATTACTACGTACCAGGCATCCACCATCAGTGCTTCCGGCATATTTACCCAGCGCCCAAACAAAGGGAACACGCTGATTTATTCGATGGCGTACCGCTATGTCTATGTCAATCCCAACAGTTTGCAGATCAGCGCGGCCCTGATTCCGCTGCTCTCGCAGCCGACGCGTGTCAGTGGTCCCGGCATCACCTGGGTGCATGACACGCGGAACAATCCTTTGGACGCCACCAGCGGATGGTATCTTTCGGCCCAGCAATTTTTAGCGTGGTCTGGGTTCGCTTCGCAGGCAAACTTCAATCGGCTCGATGTGCAGGAGTCGAACTATCACCCGCTCAATAAACAAAACTGGGTGCTGGCCCGCAGCACGCGTATTGCGTTTGAAAACACGTATGGAAGTCCGAAATACAACCTGATCCCGCTGCCGGAACGTCTGTATGCTGGAGGTCCAACTTCGCATCGTGGATTTTCAATCAACTCGGCGGGTCCGCGCGATTTGCAGACCGGATTTCCTGTCGGCGGGAAGGGCGCATTCATTAACAGTCTGGAGTTGCGCATCCCCCCGATTCCTTTGCCATACCTGGGAGACAATCTCGGCTTTGCGCTCTTCGACGATACTGGCAATGTTTATACGGACGCATCCAGCATTTTCCCTTCGCTTGTGCGTTTCCATCAGCCGGACGTGAAGACCTGTTACAACCTGAAAGGGCCGGAAGGGACCTGTAATTTCGACTACGATTCAAACGCTGTGGGCGCGGGTCTGCGATATAAAACTCCGGTGGGACCAATTCGATTGGACTTCAGTTATAACCTGAATCCTACGATCTATCCGGTGGTCAGCGACCCAACGCTTTTGCCGGCGGTCCTCGACTACAACGCGCAGCCCCCGTACGTGGGCAACTCTGGCCATTTCAACTTCTTCTTCAGTATCGGACAGTCCTTCTGATGAAACTCCATCGGTGTGCACAATACGCCAATCGGCGAAGCTGCAGTCGCTTTGCCGCGTGCTGGTTGCTGTTTTTGTTGGTGCCGATGATCGCTCCCGCCTTGGAGAAGCAACCCGGAGCAGGGCAGACGGCGTTGCCATTGAATGCACCGAATACGCAGTCAGAGCACACTGCCATCCTCGACCGGGTCGTTGCAGTGGTGGACGGTACGGCCATTCTGGCCAGCGATGTGGATGAAGAGATGCGCTTCGCCGTGTTGCAACCCCAGAATGAGCCAGCCGCCGATAATACGCCGCAGCGCGCGCTGGATCGGCTGATTGATCGCGCCCTGATCGATCGACAGCGCGTGCTGCAGCCCGGGCTGTCCGACATTTCGCGGAAAGATGTGGATCGGTCCATTGAAAATCTTCGCGCGACGATTCCCGCGTGCGCGAACTTCAATTGCAAGACCGATACCGGCTGGCAGGCTTTTTTGGCTGCACACGGATTCACGCCGCGGGAGGTGCGGGACCGCGTTCGAGAGCGCCTGGCAATTCTAAAGTTTATGGATTTGCGTTTTGGCGCTGCCGTTCGGGTATCGAATGCCGATGTCCGTAAATATTACGACCAGGTGCTCACTCCGCAATTGGAGCAAGGTCATGCCGCGGTCCCAGACTTTCCTACCGTCGCTCCGCGCATTCGAGAGGTCCTTCGCCAACAGCGTATTACAGCCATGGTGGAACAATGGTTGAAGAACCTGCACGGTGAAGGAGAAGTGCGTATTCTGGATGCCGCCTACGGCAGTGTAGACAGCGAAAATGGAAGCCAGACGACGGGTGGGCAAGGGAGCGGCCAATGATGCAAACGCCCCAGGATCCAGCTCCGACGCGGCGATTTCACTGGCGGCGCGTGGTCTATGCCGTGGTTACGACCCTTCTTCTCGCGGTGGTGGTGTTTGCCGCGCTCTTCTGGTATGCGTCCAGGCCGCAATTTGCTGCGCGTGTCCATCGGGCATTGGTCGGTACGTTGGAGCGCGCTACAGGTGGCAGCGTCGAAATCGGGACGTTTCAGTGGAACGTCCGCCACTTGTCCATTGAAGTGAATGATTTGACGATCCATGGCAAGGAAGGCCCAGGCCAGGTCCCTTATTTTCATGTAGACCATCTTTCCCTGCACGCAAAAATCATTACGTTCCTGGGCCCCAAGATCGGTCTCGCCAGTCTGGTGGCGCAAAGCCCTACCGTGCATTTGATCCTATATCCGGACGGGACCACCAACCAGCCGCAGCCAAGGGTCGCAAGCAAGCAACCGCTGACGCAGACACTGTTGAATCTGGCCATCGACAATACTCAGGTTCAAAACGGTTTGATACTTATCAACGATCGCGCCATTCCGTGGGAGATGGCGGCGGGTCCACTCCAGTTGACGATGCGCTTTGCCGCCGCCAAGGCGGAGTATCAAGCGTCACTGCACACAAAAAACATTACCTTCAAATTGAAGAATGCAATGCAGGCACATTCGCAATTGACCGCCAACATAGCCCTGTCCCGCGATGCGGTCCAAATCGAAAGCCTCGATTTGAAGACTGGAAGCTCGCATCTCGCGGTCATGGGAAAGCTCCAGAACTTTTCTCATCCTGTGTGGGAAGCCGAGGTGAGCGGTGCGGTCAGTGCCGGAGAGATCGGCGCCATTACCGGCGAGGATGAACTGCGCAACGGCGCCGTACATCTGGCCCTAAAGGCGCAAGGAGCGGCACCGGAGACCGATTCGGCCAACTCGACCTTTCAGGTGACCGGCCACCTGGACCTGCGCTCCGGAGAGTGGGAGTCTTCCTGGCTCCGTATTCGCAATGTGGAACTCCATACGGACGTCCTTGTCGATGACGACCAATGTTCGCTGAACAATTTTTCCTCCATCCTGGATGACCAGGGGAAAATAGAGGGCAGCCTGGTCATGAAGCATTGCATCGGCCCCTCGAAACCAGTGGTCGTGCCGATAGTTCGTTCGCGTTTCTCCACAGAAGCGTCAACCAGGCAGAGAAGATTCGGCGCGCGCGATTTTCTGGCGTATTTACGTCGAAAACATCCCTCGAAAGCGAATCCGGTTCATGCCATGCTTCACGGATATCAACCGCTCGAAGCGGACCTGCGCGCGCATGTTTTTGACATCACGCTGCCACTTGTTCTCGATGCTGTAGCGCCCAAACAGTACGCCAACATCGGCTTTGCTACGGCTGCTTCCGGAGAAGTGACGGGTCACTGGACAGGAAACGGCAATGGTTTGGTGGTCAGCGGTGTCCTTACGATGCGGCCCCCACGCCATCTCAGGGGCTTGATTCCGGTCAGTGGCAACGCGCGCGCTTCCTATCTCGGGGACAATCGCCATCTCGTCATTGAACGGGCGGACGTCGGCACGCCGGGAACGCAAGTGCATGCCACCGGCACACTCTCACTGCTGCCGAAGGATTTGAAAAGCAACCTGCATCTGGATGTTGTGGGCCAAAATTTGGGTGAGTTCGATCGCTTGCTGACCGTGCTCGGACTCTGGGAGACGCCGCGTGGACAACCCCATGCGCTGCCGTTGCAATTGCTTGGAAGCGCCACCTTCCACGGCGACGTACATGGCTCTTTTTTTGCATTGGAAGCTGTCGGCCATTTGGATTCGCAGCGCTTTCAGGTTGTGTTGGCGCGCGCCACCGCGCCGGTTCAACTGCAACCCGGACTGCCTAAACCTATCTCGCCACCTGCCGCGACTCCTGTACGCCTCCTGACGTGGGACCAGTTGCATGCCGACGTGAACTACAAGCCATCGCAGTTGATTGTGCGCAACGGAGTTCTCGCGAGTGGCAATACGGTGGTGCATACTGCTATCGACCTGTTGCCAGTTCGCACCGCGCCCGACACCTACACCTATACGAAGCAGACCCACATTGTGGCCAGCGTACAGGTCAGTCAATGCTCGATAAGCGAGCTACAGTCCGTCCTTGGCTCGACATATCCGGCATCGGGAATACTGGCCGCGAACGCGCACGTTGTCGGGACCGTGGACGACCTGCAAGGTGCCGGACATATTGTGCTGACACAGGGAGTGCTCGATGGGCAGAGTATTCCCAAGGCATCTGTAGAATTGCTCGCGCGCGGTCATGTGATCGAGGTGACGCAGTTGCAGATTGCCACAACTGGAGGCGCAGCAACGGGTGAGCTTGCCTACGACTACGAAACGGGAGGACTGCAAGGTCAGTTGATCGGTCAGGGCTTTGCGCTCGATAAGGTCGCGGCTCTTGAAAAACAACGATTGCCGGTCGGAGGCACGCTCGGTTTTCACGTGCGGGCGGCAGGAACTGCGATCTCCCCGACTTTGACCGGAACTGTACAGATTGAGAAGTTGACACTGAACCATCTACCCATGGGGCGCATGCTCGCGGAGATGCATCTGCAGCGCGCAATTCTTTACGTAACCTCTCGCGCCGATCTTTTGGATACGCATCTCGATGCCGGTGGACAGGTGCGACTGAGCGGAAATTATCCTGCCCAGTTGGAGTTGACATTTGCAGACTTCAATGTCGATCCGCTTCTGCGACTGATGACCCCTTCGAGCATCCCGGCAAAGTCCTCATTGCAAGGCAAAATCACGATGTCCGGGCCGCTCAGGCAACTGGCCCAAATTCAGGCGGATGCTGACTTGAAGGCCTTTACGGCCACCATCGGCAGCCAGATCATCCATTCGCAAGGGCCGGTGCGAGTGTCGCTTCGCGGAGGGAAGCTCCAGTTGCAGCAGATGCATATCGGCGGCGACGATATGGACATGGTTGCCGATGGCACGGTGGACCTGCTGAAGGACTATAAACTGCGGATACATTCAGAAGGCTCGATCGATGCCGCGCTGGGCGCGCGCATCAATCCCAACATCCAGTCGTCTGGCAAGGTGCATTTTGTGGTGGATGCGCGTGGCACTGCGCGTGAGCCAGACCTGCGCGGACGCGCTGAAGTGAGCCATGTTACGGCGCACCTGCTGAATGTCACCAATGGGATTACCGACCTGAACGGGACGATGCTGTTTGATCAGGACCGACTGGTTGTCCAGCAGTTGAAAGGTTATTCTGGCGGCGGCCTGCTGGACATACATGGCTTTGTCGGTTACCGCAACGGCGTTTTTGTGGATTTACAAGCGACGACGAAAGATGTTCGCATCCGGTATCCCAAAGGGGTCTCCAGCACAGTCGATGCCAAATTGCGTCTCCTTGGAAATTCCGACAGCAGCCTGTTGAGCGGCAGCGTGGAGATGATGCGTTTTGGCATGGGCAGTAATGTTGACCTGGCTTCCCTGGCAGGCGGAGGCGGTGTGTCTGCCCCCATCGATCCCTCCTCTCCGCTGAATCGCGTGCGCCTGGATATTCATGTCACATCGGCGCCTGAGCTGGGATTCCAGAACTCATTTGCATCGCTCGCGGGCGATGTC
>JAJYGR010000216.1 GCA_021790655.1 Acidobacteriota bacterium
AGGGGATGACTCTCAGACTCGAAATTCGAGTGTACTGAGGCGCTATGTCCGTGTAAAGCGGTAGAAATGTTTTCGGAACGAGGATGGCTGGAATTGGCTGGATTTACCATGCCACTGTCCGTCAAGGTTACAGTAGGTCAGAGGCAAATTTGGATGAATATTGTTGCGGTCATGGGGATAGGGATGGTTGGGCTGGCTGTGATAGCGTTGCTGGCCGGCTGGTGGCTGGGAAGGACATCCGGAACAGGCGCGTTACGCGCTCTACTGACTGGTAAAGAGGCAGAGTTGGCCAGCAAAAACGCGGAAGCGTTGCGTTTGACATCAGAGGTGCAGGAGCACAAGGAGGAGAAGGCCCGTTTACTCAAGGAGAAAGACGGCCTGACGGCAGACCAGGCCAAATGGAAACAAAGCGCTGATGGGCTAGCCGAGCAAAATATAAAGCAGGAAGAAGAGTTGCGCCTCCTCCGCGGACAGGTGACGGCCTTGAAGACAGAAATCACACAATCCAGCGAGCAGTTGAAAGCTGCGCAGCAATCGCTGGCCTGCGAGCGGGAACTGCTGGCAACGGCCCGCGTAACTTTGACTGACACCTTCAAGTCACTGGCCGGGGACATTCTGAAAGATAACAATGCGCAGTTTCTTGGGCTGGCAAATCGGGAATTGTCGGCGAAGGAAGAGTCCATCGAGAAGCTGTTGTCTCCGGTCCGCGAGACGCTGGGAAAGATGGAGATGCAGACGCAGCAACTGGAAACCAAACGCGCTGAGGCGTATGCGGAAGTCCTGACGGAGATCAAGAACATTCAGGAGACACATAAAGCGCTGCGCATGGAGACCACCCAACTGGTGCAGGCGCTGCGCGCGCCCAAAGCGCGCGGCAACTGGGGCGAACTGCAACTGAAGCGCTGTGTCGAATTTGCCGGGATGGTGCAGCACTGCTCGTTCGACACGGAAGTCTTTATGCGCGGAGATCAGGATGCCTCGCAGCGGCCCGACGTCGTGGTGCAGTTGCCAAATGGACGGGCCATCATTATCGACGCTAAGACGCCGCTCGATGCCTATCTTTCCGCGATGAGCACGACAGATGAAATTCAACGGGCTATTTATCTGAAAGCACATGCCGCGCAGGTGCGCGCGCATCTCACTCAGTTGGGGAGCAAGAAATATGGGGATCGCCTCCAAAACTCACCGGACTTTGTCGTTTGCTTTTTGCCGAGCGAAGTCTTATTCAGTGCCGCGCTGGAACAGGACCCAAGCCTGATCGAATTCGGCAGCCAGGCAAATGTGATCCTCGCAACCCCGACAACGCTGATCGCGCTTCTAAAGGCCGTCGCTTACGGCTGGCAACAGATGGAAATTACGCGCAACGCGATTGAGATCTGCAAGGCTGGAGAGGAGTTGTATAAGAAACTGGCCGGCACGCGGGGCCACTTCGAGAATCTTCGTGGCGCGTTAAATAGATCTGTGCTGTTCTTCAACAGTTTGTTGGGTGCGGTGGACGGACAAGGTGAAAATGTATTTTCACTCGCAAGAAAGTTGCATGAATTAAAAATCGGCCAGGAAGAAATTGTGGAAGTTACTCCCATTGAATCCAAACCGCGTGCTCTAAAGTCCGACCACTGGGATGAGCCCATCGCACTGGCTGCATCGGAGGAAACGTCGGAGGAACGATAGGCCGGGTGCCCCACCTTCACCATTCGGCTTCGCTCAGGTGGACTCTGCTAGAGCGGTTCTCCTATTGGTGTAGAGTGACGGTGAAAGAAGGTCCGTCATCCTTAAGCGAAGCGAAGGACCTCTGTATTGCTGAGGAGTCGCCGCGGCGACCTCAGAATGACGCTTTGCTCTATAGCAATAGTAAAAATGCTCTAAGGTGCGAGAGAAAAGGCGCTAATAATTCTCATTGAAATCCACGCGAACCATCGCGAATGGCATCGGCGATGGCGACGGCTTCGCGCGCGGCTTTTACGTCGTGGACGCGTACGAGATGCGCGCCAGCCAGCACGGCTGCGGTGATGGAGGCGAGCGTGGCGTTGTCGCGTTGGTTGGGCGTCGCATCTTTGCCGTGCATATGCGCCAACGTTCTTCCTAGAAAAGACTTGCGCGACGTACCGGAAAGAATCGGATAGCCCAGCGCGTGCAGCGTGTCGAGGTGGGCCAGCAGTGGATAGTTTTCTTCGAAGGACTTGCCAAAACCAAAGCCGGGATCGAGAACCATGCTGGCCCGCTGCATTCCCGCTTCGAGTGCTGCTTCAGAACGTTCGCGCAGTTCGCGCAGCACCAGCGGGACGACTTCGTCGAGAGGAATGGGTGGCTGCGTGCGCCACTCATTCATGTGGCCACGCGTGTGCATCAGGATGACGCCGCATTGCAATTCCGCGCAGGTGCTGGCCATGGCTTCGTCCCACTGGAATCCGCTGACGTCGTTGACGATCTCTGCGCCTGCCGCGATGGCAGCGCGCGCGGTCGCGGCCTTGTAGGTATCGATGGACAGGACCGTGCCGGGCCGTTCGCGCAGCACCGTTTCGAGGACAGGCAGCACACGGTCGAGTTCTTCCTGTACAGAAACGCGCGGTCGCGTGCCGGGCCGCGTGGACTCGCCGCCGAGATCGAGAATGTCCGCGCCTTCATCGAGCAAGCGCAAGGAGTGCTCGACGGCTTTCTGGGGCGAAAAAAACTGACCGCCGTCAGAAAATGAGTCGGGCGTAATGTTCACCACGCCAACCAGCAACGTCCGCGCACCCAGGGCGAGCGAGCGTGTTCGTAACGACCAGTCATAGCGGGGGCGGGTTGCGACGATCATGACCTGATTCTAGCTACTCCTCCCACCCGCACCCAACCGATTGGATTTCGCGATCTTATTGTGATGCGCGCTGCAATGCGCTACAGTAGGGCCAAACGTACTGGCGATTGCACGTTTTGTGGAGTGTGTATGACGGACCTTTCGCGCCGTAGTTTTCTGCGTTTTGCTGCGAGTTCTTCGGCGGTTTTGGCGATGCCCATTTTTTCGGAAGGGTATATGGCGGCTTCTGCCATGCCTCAGACTTCTTCCGCGACAACCTCTCAGCCTATCTACATCGATGCAAATGAAAATCCTTTGGGTCCATCGGCGAAGGCGCGGCAGGCCATCGTGGAGATGGCGCCGCATGGTGGTCGATACGATCTTGACCTGACGAAACAACTGGTCAAGTCGTTCAGCGAGATCAACAATGTTCCATCCGAATATGTCCGCGCCTTTGCCGGGTCGAGCGCGCCGTTGCAATATGCGGTGCTGATCTTCACCTCGCCGAGCAAGAGCTATGTGACCGCCGATCCCAGCTATGAAGCGGGCATGCGCGCAGCGCTGGTGAGCAAGGCGCGCGTTGTGAAAGTACCGCTTACTGCCGACTACGCGCACGACATTCCCGCGATGATGCGCAACGCGCCCGACGCTGGACTGTTTTATATCTGCAATCCCAACAATCCATCGGGGACGACGACGCCGCAGGAACGGATCGACTATCTTGTGGCGCGTAAACCTGCGGGTTCACTGGTGATGGTGGATGAGGCGTATTACCACTTCACCGACATGCCTTCTTCCATGGATCTGGTCAAGGCTGGCAAAGATGTCATCGTGCTACGGACGTTCTCGAAGATTTATGGCATGGCTGGCCTGCGTTGTGGGTTTGCGGTGGCGCGCCCAGAAATCCTGGAGAAGCTGTATGACGTGCAGGGATGGAATCCGCTGTCTACCACAGGCGTCGCCGCGGCCATTGCAAGTTTGCAGGAGAACAACCTGGTTCCGGAGCGCAGAAAGATCAACACCGGCGTCCGTTCGAATGTGTTCGAGTGGATGCAGAAGCAGAACATTTCGTACATTCCATCGCAGACGAATTTTTTTATGATGGACACCAAGCGCAATGGTAAGACCGTCATGGCTGCGATGGCCGCCAAAGGTGTGATGATCGGGCGTACCTGGCCGATTTGGCCGTCGCGCGTTCGCATCACCGTGGGCACGCAAGAGGAGATGGATCGCTTCCAACACGCCTATAAGCAGGTCATGCAATCGACCGAGGAAGCATTGCTTGAAAGCATTCCGGCTGGCTTTCGCCATCCCGAATGGCGGGAAGGTTTTGTTTCGTAACGGCGCTATTGTTTGCGCGAAAGATATTTTCTGCGCGGGGCAGCGATTGAAATTTGTTACACTCGCGGCCAGTATGCGACCGCGCCTCGGTGTCCTTTTCTCTCTGCTGATTTTGTTTTTTTCTTTGCAAACAGCCTGGGGTGCTGCCAGGCATCGGCACGCTTCTTCCGCACATAGCACGGCGAGGTTCACGCGCAAGATTGATGCCTTGCTGAGCGCCCCGGTGGCGGCGCAAGCCCACTGGGGCATCTCGTTTACCACACTGAATGGCCGTGTTCTCTATGAGAAAAACGACGCGCAACTGTTCGCTCCGGCTTCCAATACAAAGGTGCTGACGACCAGCACGGCGCTTGCCCTGCTGGGGCCGAATGCAACCACCGAGACACGCGTGATTGCCGCATCTGCGCCAGATGCGAACGGAGTGGTGCATGGCGATGTGACGGTGGTCGGCGCTGGCGATGCCAGCATGTCCGGGCGGGCCTATCCCTATACGGGACATACCGACCGGCCCAATCCGCCACTAGGCGCGCTGATGGCGTTAGCAGATCAACTCCAGCAGCGTGGCGTACGGCGTGTGGAAGGCAACATCGTCGGCGATGACACGGCGTTTCCCTTCGAGCCTTATGGCTCCGGCTGGGCATGGGATGACCTGGAATGGAGTTGGGGAGCGCCGGTTTCCGCGCTTACGGTGAATGACAATGTGGTCTATCTGGCGGTGATGCCCGGCGCGCATCCGGGCGATCCTGTTACGTTCACGTGGAACCCAAACGAGACGAGTTCCTACTACACGGTGGACAACTCAGCCCGCACGTCGGTTGTGGGATCTCAACCATCGCTAGGGCTGGATCGACGACCTGGCTCGCGCGAAATTCGTATCTTCGGCACCCTGCCTGTGGGTGGAGACACAAAGCATCTGGCGCTGGCGATCCAGGACCCCGCAGAGTTTGCCGCGATGGCATTTCGACAGATGCTACAGGCGCGCAGCATCACCGTCACGGGACAGCCAATCGCGCACCATCGCCTCTCGCAGGACACTTCCATTTACGAAGAGAGCGTGCTGCGGCCGCTGGCGCTGCCAGCTTCTAACGACGCGCCTGACGGGATGAAACTTGCAACACCACTGCCGCCGGGGAGTGTGGTGCTGGCCTCGCGAACTTCCGTTCCATTGCTTGATGACATTACGGTCACGAATAAAGTCAGCCAGAATCTACATGCTGAAATCCTGCTGCGTTTATTAGGTCAGCACTACGGCGCGGACGGTTCTATTGAGGAAGGAGCTCGTGTGGTGCGGGCGCAGATGTTGCGCGCGGGCATCGATCCGCAGGATTTCTTTTTCTACGATGGCTCGGGCCTATCGCCCGATGACCGAGTGACGCCGCGAGCCATGACTGCGCTGTTGCGCTACATTGCGGAGCAGCCCTGGGGAGCGCAGTTTCGCGGGACGTTGCCAATCAGTGGTGTGGATGGAACATTGTCCGACCGCTTTCTGAATTCGCCATTACGCGGTCGAGTCTTCGCCAAAACGGGCACGCTGGATGAAGTCGATTCGCTGAGCGGATATGCCGTGGCAAAGAGTGGACGCACGCTTGTGTTTTCCATTTTGTGCAATGGCCACATGCCGGCGGCCAAAGGTATTGCGAAAACCATGGATGGCGTGGTGGCGGCTGTGGCAGCGGCGGAATAGAATGCACTCAATGAATCCAGTCCGACAGGCTGAGCATCTTGTAACGCAAACGTAATTTCACGGAGGTCGTCATGTCTGAAAGAAAACCGCAAACGTACGCCAACCATACACGCTTCGATCCGGTGTTTCATTACTTCCTTGCACCAGTCCTGCTGATTACCGTCATTCTGTCCTTCATTCATCTGGTAAAGCATCCTGGGATTGCGAGCTTCTGGCATGTCGTGCTGGCGATTGCGTTACTGCTGATCGCGGGCAAAGCGCGCGCGTACGCGCTCAAGGCGCAGGACCGCGTGATTCGCCTGGAAGAGCGAATGCGTTTGGCGACGCTGCTGCCAGAGCCGCTGCGCGCTCGTATTGGCGAGCTGACGGAGCGCCAGTTGATCGCCTTGCGCTTCGCCTCCGACGCCGAAATACCTGCGCTGGTGGAGCGGACGCTCAAGGAAAATCTGACGCAGAAGCAGATCAAGCAGGCAATCCAAAGCTGGCGTCCGGATTATTTCCGGGTCTGACCCCGACGGTCTCAAGGAATTTCTTTCTCCCACCCGTACCCGACGACCCATGAAGGAAGAGAAATTTGATCCGAGTGAATTTAGTTTTATTGTTTATGGGTGCGGTTGTAATGTTGCTGGTAGGGTGCCATCCTATGCCGCCATCCAAGCCTCTTAGCGAGCTAACGCCTGCCGAAATGCGGGGTCATGCTGTTTTCCAGTCCCATTGCGCTGCTTGCCACTATGCCAATCGCGAACAGTCGCTGCATGGGCCGGGCTTGCAGGGGATGTTCAAGAAGCCATATCTGCCCAGCGGCGCACCGGCGAACGACGAACGGGTCACGGCCACCATCCTGCACGGTCGCAACATGATGCCAGCCTTTGGCAACGAGCTGGACGACCAGCAAATGCAGGACTTGTTAGCCTATCTGCATACCTTATGAATCAGCCTGCAAAGAACGAAGCAAAAAATTCACGGCCCGATTATGCGACAAAACTGCCCGGTGTGGCCGCCATTTCACTCTGGCTGTTGCTCGAAGCGCTGATCGGAGTTGCGGGCGTTTTTACCCATCACTTTGCCAGTCACGCGTCGCGCCTGGCTGTGCTTGCGGTCGCCACGCTGTTGGCGGTGGCCAGTCTCGGCTTGATGCAACTGCAACGATGGGGATGGGCACTGGCGCTAGCGGCAGCGTTCCTTACCAGTAGCTACGGCATCTATATAATTTTGCGCTACCACCAATCCAACTACTGGGTGATGACGCTGGTGAATTTCGTCTTCTTCTTCTATCTCGTGCGCCCGGAGATTTTAAGACGGTTGCGGTGAGAGCGCTGGAGAGTGGATATGGAGCGCATTCAGGAACACCGATTGTTCTTCGCCAATCTGATTACCGCCAACGCCGGCATTCCTGCTGGCAGTGAAATCGCGGCTGCGTTTGCGTCTACTCCCCGGGAAAATTTCTTAGGGCCGCCGCCGTGGAAAATATTCACGCGCTCAGGCTATGTCGTGACGAACTCGGACGATCCAGCGGTCCTGTATCAGGATGTCGTTGTTTCTCTCGGCTTCGATGGACATCTCAACAATGGGCAGCCGACTTTGCACGCAATTTGCCTCGCTGCGCTAGCTCTACGAAAAGGCGAACGAGTGGTCCATGTTGGCGCAGGCACCGGCTACTACACAGCTCTGCTGGCAAAGTTGGTAGGGGAGACGGGAGTCGTCGATGCGTATGAGATCGAACCGGAGCTTGCGCGGCGCGCGCAAAACAACCTCGCGGAGTTTCCTCATGTGACGGTGTATGCGCGCTCCGGAGCGGAAGCGCCGCTACCCATGTGTGATGCGCTTTACGTAAATGCTGGCGCAAGCGCGCCGCTAGCTGTTTGGCTTGACGCTCTACAGTTGCAAGGACGGCTCCTGTTTCCCTTGGAGCCGGCAATGGAGCCGGGAGCGATGCTGCTCATTACCCGGCAAGCAGAGGAGGTTTTCTCAGCGCGCTTTCTGGTACAAGCACAATTTGTCCCCTGCATCGGCGCCCAGGACGAGAACACGGCGCAACGGCTTGCTCAAGCGTTTCGCAAGGGCAACTGGAGCAAGGTCACGTCGCTGCATCGAAATGATGCGCCGGACGACAGTTGTTGGTGCTCCGGGCCGGGCTGGTGGCTTTCAATGAATTAAATTGCACGCCATCGAGCCACTAAAGCGGATTTGAAGGCAGAAGCATGCTTAAAATCTAGAAATATAGTGTCTCCTTGC
>JAJYGR010000352.1 GCA_021790655.1 Acidobacteriota bacterium
TTTACTCCGTCCAGCGGTAGAGTCGATAGAAACGGGCTTGGCACTGCAAAATCCATATAATCGTGACATGCCTTTTGAATCTGTACGGAAAGTTGCCGAAGCCGATTTTCCCACGCGATGGGGCCATTTTCGCATCTTCGGTTTTGTTGGAGAACGATCCAGTGTCACTCCAGAGGCAGGCTGCGAGGCCAGCCCAGCCCAGAGTGGACAGACCGAAGAAATGGTCGCGCTGGTGATGGGTGACGTTTCCAGCGCGCCGCCCATCGTTCGTATCCACTCGCAATGCCTGACAGGAGACGTGTTCGGCTCCTTGCGCTGCGACTGCCGACTGCAACTGGAACTGGCGCTGCGCACCATCGCCGATGCAGGCGCTGGCATTCTCCTCTACGAGCAGCAGGAGGGGCGCGGGATCGGCCTGATGCCCAAGCTACAGGCCTATGCCTTGCAGGACAAAGGCCTTGACACCGTCGAGGCGAATGAGCACTTAGGCTTCAAAGCGGACTGTCGCGCCTTCGAGCTTCCCGCCGAAGTCCTGAAACTCATGGGCATCTCGCAGGTCCGCCTGATGACCAACAATCCAGAAAAAGTGGCAGCCCTGGAAGCAGCGGGTGTACGTGTTGTCGACCGCATTTCCGCCGTCGTCGAATCGCAGGAAAGTTTCGAGAAATATCTCCAGGTCAAGCGGGAGAAAATGGGCCACCTGGACGACGAGGGCTAGAGCATCTTCGATTCCGTGTGGTAACACAACTCTGTGTAAGGGTGTAACTTCCCCACTCAAGCCAACAGAAGGCTTGAAGGGGGCACCTGCCTCGTCTCTATCTTGCTCTCAGGTACTCCGAGGGCGTGACAATGCGCGTTCCCTTGTACGTGCCGAGAGTCAATAAATCCTTGTCGCCTGCAACCAATAAATCCGCTTTCGCAAGGGCGGCGCACTCCAGAAACATATCGTCGTGGGGATCGCGGCATTCCTTCACCACTCCTCGAATCTTCACGCGGATGCCGCGCTCCAGAATCGCTTCCAACGCCGACGTTGCCCGGTGTTGCTCCCAGGAGAACTTTTCCGTCAGGACGCGCAGGATCTCTGCGTCAATCTCATCGCAGGTGGCAATCACGTCTTCGCTCATCGCTTGTTCCAGCGCCAGAGTCGGCGTGCCGCGACGTTTCGCAAATTGAAGCGCGGAAATCCAGATGTTTGTGTCGATGACGACGATCACCCGTTAGACCGTACCCTGCGGCGGCCCGGCTTCTCGGCACGCACTTCTTGAATGAGCCGGGGAACATCGCCCTCGGTGTAGCCCTTCGGGTTGCGTCCTTCCGCATATTCGCCCAGTTCATCCAGCGTCCTACGCGCCTGCTCTGTGGAGTACGCGCGGAAGGCTTCTCGGAATAGTTCGCTCATAGTGCGGCTGTCTCGCCGGGCCAGCGCCTCTGCCCTTTGTGCAAGTTCGGGCGGCAGGCTGATTGTATAGACCCTCGATTTCCTTGCAGTAGCAGTAGCCATACCTGAATATTACATTGTAATGGATTCCATTACAATCCATGGGGGCGCTGCGTGCGCGGTTTTCTCCAGCCTTCCTGCCTGCGAACGGAGCCGACCGTCATGGCGGACAAGATACCGGCGAACCCTCCCAGGTCTGAAAATCCAGACATGGCCACCCGCCGGCTGACGATCGAGGATTCCGTCCGCAGCGTAAGATAACATTTGTACTTTCCTTTTCGGAAGGAGAGACTCAACGCACTATGACAGAAGTGCAAGCCTCCACGCAACTTGCAGGAGCCGCCAAACTATTGCGACATCTTTCGCTCGATAAGCTGGTTGACCTGCTTTCGACGAGCGAGTTGTTCTTTGCCCCTCTCGCGACCTTCGTGAAGACCGATCCGTTTGAGGGCTACCTCCCGTCGGTTGCGCTTGATGCTTATGCCTCCACGTTTCAACAGAATGTGAATCAACTTGAGCGATCACATCAGCAGGCGGCAGAATATAGAAGCAAGCGGGGATATCCTCTGACGAATGCAGAAGAAGAAAAACTTCAGGCAGATCTGGAAGATATGCGGTCTCACCTTCGTCGCATCTTACCTGCGATAGCGAAAGCGACGATGGTCAACTGTTGGCATCGTGCCGGCGAGAGTGAGTCAGAAGCGATGTGGCGCCTCTATGCCGAAAACGGGAAGGCGGTGTCGGTTGAAACTACGCTTGATGCCCTGAAGGAATCCATTCAGAGGCGCGAGTCTTCAAGCGTTGTGTACATCTATCCAGTAAAGTATCTGGACTTCTTCGACTCTGCCCTTAAGCCAGGAGATTGCCTCGTGGAGGGCATCCATATGCCCCTCCTGAAACGAATCTCATATCAACACGAGCGTGAGGTTCGTGCATTCATTGCAAAAGTTGCGCCGGGCCGCGCGGGCGCCGATGTCGCCTTCTGGGAACCGGCACCTATAAGGTTGCCAATCGATGTTAAAGTCTTGGTGAAGGCCATTCACATCTCGCCTTACGCCGGAGAACCCTTCCCCGGCAGCGTGGCCAAGATTTGCGAAGCATTCGGCTTGGAGTCGGAGATTGTGCGACCTTCGCAATTGCTCTCCGGACACGAAGAGCTTCTGGATCGGTTGTCCCTATAGGCTTCTGGATGCGTACAAAAGGCAGGTGGCCCAGGTAGCTACCCTATGGGTGCTGCTCGGGGGTACTGCCGGGGCCCCCCGCCATTTTCATCGGCAAAACAACCTCCACCTCCCGAGCGCCTACCTCTCGGAATTTAGAGGAATCAAAGAACGGGCAAATGTTAATTCCATACTCTACCGCTGCCGCCTGGATATGATCTTGAGGAGTTGCGCGGTGCGCTTGCTCGAATTTAAATTGCGAATGAAATAGTGATTGTTCCAGCATACGTTTGCAAGGAAATGCATATTGTTTGACGTGATCCGTAGCAACTACGACAACGTCACCCAAGTTTGGCCGATACGTGGGGTCGATCTTCACAGTCTGGGTGAACGCGTCAAAGTTCTGGTGAAACGGATCGTCTATAACCCTATGGCAATGAGCCGTCTGGCTGGTGCATTGTCGTCCTTCTAGGTAACAAGAAATCGTCAGATATGCGTTAAATGGATCGCTTACGAATTCGCCATTGATCTGCGTCATTGTGCCTTTCCAGCTACCCGCGAGCCGAAGTAGTTCAGCTCCTCTTTTTAAATCCTCCAAGGCGGAAGTGATCCCGGCCCAGTGCATTGTTCGTCCGCCGACCTTCTGTTCGCCGTAAACAGTTGTCGACTGAGCCAGGCTAATTGCAATCGGTAGGTTCTCAGATCTGCTATTCGGGAAAATAATGAAAATGACACAATCTTTCAGGACATCCAGCGGATCGATTAACTGAAGCTGACCATCTTGGAGCCTTATGGTGAGGGTAGGGGAAGCGTTGACATCTGATGCGCCGGGTGCTTCCATTTTGATTCTCCGATTCGGGACCTGGCGGGTGGCCTAGGTCGCATTTTGGCTCGAAAAATTTGGGTGCCCCACATCTCGTTTTTGAGATGTGGGATATGCCAATCCAGGCAAGACGGTCTACTTTTACCTCTGCGGAGGAACAGGTTCGGCCGAGGTTTCCGGGCCGTTCTTCACGCGGACCACGGTGATCTTGTGGAAACCTTCCTTGAAGGAAGGCGGACGCAGCCGTTCCTGCATGGTGCGCATTGCTGCTTCATTCACCATGTAGTCGCGGCGCTTGTTGCGCTCCATGCATACCTCGAAAGGCACGTCGAAAAAGACCGCATGAACTTCGTATCCGAAGCTCCGCGCCATCTTGATCCACTGCCGCCTTTCATGCGGGGAAAGATTGGTAGCGTCCACATAGTTCCACGGCATTTTCGCAATCAACCGCGCGCGCAACAGCGAGCGCAGTGTTGAAAAAACCAGTCCTTGATACCGCTGCTCGGTAATGTCGTCGAACAGGATGCTTCGCAGCATGTCGCTGGACAGTGGCGTTACCCCGCGGCGTTTGAACCAGGTCGTCTTGCCCGATCCAGGCAAGCCAATGGCCAGCACCACATACCCCTTGGGCGATTTTGACGCCTGCAATTCCGCAGGTGGCGTCGCCAGGGATTCAGGCTGCGTTTCATGCACCAGCACCGGCCCTGAAATTTCAGGAGAGAATGCTGGTTCGGCCTTGTTCCGACCTCGTGTTGGTGGCTGTGGAAATGGACCTTCGCTGGGAATGTCCGCTGCACGATCCGCTCGAGCGTGAACCTGCGCCGTATCCTCGCGCTCGAGCGATTGAGGATAGGACGGTTGCAATGGCGTTGGCTGGTCCTGCGGAATCTCGTGACCAATCTTTCCGGTTGACTCGGAATTGTTCGTCACCGGCTTCTTACGACGTCTCATTAGTTTTTCGCGCACCCACTCGCGCATGATGCGCTTGTAACACATTGACAGCATGGGCTGCAACATATGGCCGACTTCTTTGGATTTTTCGATAGAATTTCTCCCGGCCTCGGTCCTCCAATTTCCTTGCGTCAAATGATTTCAAGCCCTCGCCAATCCGCACCCTGCTGCGTGCCTCTTGCTCTCTCTGGGCAGAAAAGTACAATCAAGAACGTACAATAGTGGAAAGTGGAACAGACCTAACGCAAATCATTTTTCCAGAGGAGAGAAACAACATGGCAGTAAAGGTTGGTATCAACGGTTTTGGCCGCATCGGACGCAACGTCCTGCGGGCGTCGCTTGGCAATCCCGAGCTCGATTTCGTCGCGGTCAACGATCTGACCGACCCCAAGACTTTGGCGCATCTGCTCAAGTACGACTCGATCCTTGGCAATCTGCACCACAACGTGCAGGCCGGGCCGGACTACATTTCGGTCGATGGCAAACACATCAAGGTATTCGCGGAACGCGACCCCGCCAAGCTGGACTGGAACTCCGTCGGCGCACAGGTGGTGGTCGAATCTACAGGACACTTCACCGATGCCACCAAGGCCAAAGCGCACTTGCAAGGCTCGGTCAAGAAGGTCATCATTTCCGCCCCGGCATCGAACGAAGACATCACCATTGTGCTGGGCGTCAATGAAAACAAGTACGATGCTGCGAAGCACAATGTCATCTCGAACGCCTCCTGCACCACGAACTGCCTGGCCCCGCTGGCCAAGGTGCTGCTGGAAAACTTCGGCATCGTCTCCGGCCTGATGAACACCATCCACAGCTTTACCAACGACCAGGTCACGCTCGACTTTCCACACAAGGACCTGCGCCGCGCCCGCGCCGCATCGCTCAATATCATTCCGACCTCGACCGGCGCAGCCAAGGCGCTGCATCTTGTCCTGCCAGAGCTGAAGGGCAAGCTGGACGGATTCTCTCTTCGCGTTCCGACACCGGTGGTTTCCGTTGTCGATCTGACTGTGGTGACGGAGAAGCCGATCACCGTCGAGTCCGTAAATGCCGCGTTGAAGGCCGCCGCAGAAGGCCCGCTGAAGGGCATTCTCGGCTACGAATCGCAGGAGCTGGTTTCGATGGACTTCAAGGGCAACCCGCTGTCGTCCATCATCGATGCGCCCTGCACCAAAGTCGTTGGAGGCAACATGGCCAAGGTCATCAGTTGGTATGACAACGAGTGGGGCTATTCCAACCGCGTCAAAGACCTGATTCTCTTTCTGGTGAAGAAGGGGCTGTAGCGCCATTGCAACGGATTTTTCGCATCGAAGGGCTGTAGAGCGATCTGCTTCCCTTCGAGAAATCTGTGGGATTTTGTTTTCTTAGGAGCCGCATCGTGCGACAGAACATCGCAGGCACATCACCGTACGAACCCATCATCGGCTTCTCCCGCGCCGTGCGTGTCGGCAATGCAGTGTATGTCTCCGGCACTGGCCCGGTCGGCGCCGATGACGATGACATAGAAGCCCAGACACGCCAGGTGCTCGGTATCATCCAGCGCACGTTGGCGCAGGCTGGAGCTAAACTGGAAGACGTCGTGCGAACGCGCATGTACCTGACGCGTGTCGAGGACTGGGAAATCATTGGGCGCGTCCACGGCGAGTTCTTCGACGCCATCCGTCCAGCGGCAACCATGGTCGTCGTCGCGAAGCTGCTCAATCCAGCATGGCGTATAGAAATTGAAGTAGAAGCGGTCGTCCGTAGCACAGAATATTCAACGAACGCACTGAAATGACGGGGCCTATGCAACCGAATATCCCTGTACAACCACTGCGAATGCGTCGCACAAGATTTTATGGCCTGGCGTGTTTTGGTTTTCTTCTATGGATTTTCTCGGCCACAAGCCTTTGCTGGAGTCAGGCTTCGCCAGCCACAGCGAGCCAGACCGGACCCAAGCTGTCTTCAAAGTGGGAAGAACTTACAGGCCCGGACTTTATTCGCGCCATCCATCAGTCGCAGGGTGTATGCCTGTTGCCATTCGGCATTGTTGAAAAGCACGGTGCGCACCTTCCGCTCGGCACCGATCTCATCAACGTGCGGTATGCCTCGCTCCAGGCCGTGCAGCAAGAATACGCGGTAGTGTTTCCGCCTTATTACTTCGGCCAGATTGCCGAGGCCCGTCACCAGCCCGGGACCCTGTCGTATTCCGCGCACCTACAGATGGAACTGCTCCAGGCGACCACCGACGAAATGGCGCGCAACGGCTGTAAAAAAATTGTCATCGTGAACGGCCACGGTGGGAACGAGAGCTTCCTCCCGTATTTTGCGCAGTCGCAATTGGACTCGCCCCACGAATACGTGGTCTACGTCTACTGGCCTGAAATGATTCACCGCTTGCCGGGCCGTCCCTCCGAGCACGACAAGATAGACATGCATGCGGGCGAATCGGAGACCTCGCACATGATGGTTGCGCGCCCGGACCTGCTCCACATGGACCGTGTCCCACAGGAATCCGGTGCCGACCGAAATCGGCTGCATCTGCCGCCGGGTCTTTACACAGGCATCTGGTGGTATGCAAAATTCCCCAATCATTATGCGGGCGACGCCAGCTATGCCAATCTTAAGCTCGGAAAATGGGACATGAAAACCTGGGCAAGCAGTATTGCAGGAGTCATACGAGCAGTCCGCGCCGACCAGACCAGCCTACAACTACAAAACCAGTTCTTTCAGGATGCAAAGCACCCCCTCGACACCCAGCAATAAATTCGACACGCCTTTCTCGTTCCCATCCGGAAGCCGGTCGTAAGAGAAAACGTATTAGTATTTGATGTAGGCGCTTTGTCTGCATTGATTGACGAAATATTTTTAATTTCACAACAAAATTCTTCATGCCAAAATTATCCATCCGCGATCTTTCCCTGGAACACAAGCACGTTCTCATTCGTGTCGACTTCAATGTTCCGCTTTCTGAAGATGGCACACAGATCATGGAAGACACACGCATCCGCGAGACGCTTCCCACGCTCGAATATGCGTTGCGGCACCGTGCCAAGGTAATTCTCGCGTCGCATCTCGGTCGCCCCAAAGGGAAGCCCAATTCAAAGATGAGCCTTCGCCCTGTCGTTGACCGTCTGCGACAGCTTCTCGATCAGCACCTGGATCAGTCCGTCAACGTTGGCTTCTCACCGGACTGCGTTGGCAAGACCGCCGAAGAGACCGCTCGCATGTTGGAGTCGGGCCAGGTGTTATTGCTCGAAAACTTGCGCTTTCACGCGGAGGAGGAAAAGAACGATCCTGCATTCGCGAAGAAACTCGCCAAACTCTGCGAACTGTACGTGAACGACGCGTTCGGCAGCGCCCATCGCGCCCACGCATCGACGGAAGGCATCACGCGCTTTGTGGAGCAGTCGGCTGCGGGCCTGTTGATGGAAAAAGAACTGAATTATCTTGGCAAGGCGCTGCGCGATCCTGACAAGCCGTTCATCGCCATTCTCGGCGGGGCCAAAGTCTCCGACAAGATTGAGGTCATTCAA